>JALZOC010000310.1 GCA_030857365.1 Acidobacteriota bacterium | reverse complement strand
CCACGAACACGACGTTGGCTGCCTTCACCATGGCGTCCGCCGCCTCGATCATGCCGATCAGGCCGCGCGTCTCGACCATGCCGAGCGCTTCACCGGGCAGTTCGTTGGTGGGCATATAGGCTGTTCCGGGTTCCGGGTTCGGGTTCCGGGTTCAGGTTCCGGGTTCGGCACCGTGGCTTCCGCCTTCAGGCGGAAGGATCGCAGGTTCCGGGTTCAGGGTTCAAAGTTCAGGAGGCGACTATGAAGAGATCAGTGGTTGTCATCGCGGGGGCATTGCTCGGTGCGGTGGCGGCCGGCGCTGTGCCGGCGGGGGCCCAGGACGCGCCGCTTCGGATTATTGCGTTCGGGGCGCACCCCGACGACAACGAGCTCAAGGTGGCGGGGACGGCGGCGAAATGGGCCGCGCTTGGTCACCAGGTCAAGTTCGTCGCGGTGACCAACGGCGACATCGGGCACTGGCGCGAGGCCGGCGGCCCGCTGGCGCGCCGGCGGATCGCCGAATCGAACGAGACGGCGAAGATCATGGGCATCACGATGCAGGTGCTGGACATCCACGACGGCGAGCTCGAACCGACGCTCGAGAACCGGCGCACGATCACCCGGCTGATTCGCGAGTGGAAGGCCGACATCGTCCTCGGCCATCGCACGAACGACTACCATCCGGACCACCGGGCAGTGGGGCAGCTCATCCAGGATGCGTCCTACATGGTCACGGTGCCGTTCTTCGCGCCGGATGCGCCGCACCTGGCGCGCAACCCGGTGTTCCTGTTCTACCAGGACGGCTTCACGACACCGAATCCCTTCCAGCCGGACGTCGTCGTCGCGATCGACGATGTGCTCGAGAAGAAGCTGGCCGCGGTCGAGGCGCTGCCATCGCAGTTCTACGAGGGAGGCGCGAACGGGGGAACGCAGCTGGTGCCTTCAGACGAGGCAGGCAAGACGCGGCGGAAGACCGAGGTGCGTGAGTCGTTCACACGGCGCTTTACGGGGACCGCGACCCAGTATCGGGCGAAGCTCGTGGAGCTCTATGGCAAAGAGCGAGGAGACGCGGTGAAGACGGCGGAGGCCTTCATGATTTCGGAGTACGGCCGGCGGCCAAACGCGGAAGAAATCAAACGCCTGTTTCCCTTCTTCTCGGCGAAGTGAAGGGGCCCTTCCATTTTTTTACGGTTCAGGTATCATCTAGCGCCTCAGGAGGACAGACCGAATGCGAGCGACTCCCCTTTTTGTGTGTACGTGTGTCATCGCGATGACCGCCGGAGCGGCCGCGCAGAAGCCGGCTTCGGGCTCGGTCAGTTCGGCGGTCAAGCAGAACTGGGACAGCGTGAAGCGCAATATCAAGGAATCCGCGGCGCAGATGGACGAAGCGAATTACGCCTTCAAGCCGGTGGACTCCGTGCGCACGTTCGGGCAGATCCTCGCGCATGTCGCGGGCGCGAGCTACGTGATCTGTGCGGCGGCGAAGGGGGAAAAGAGTCCCTTCAGCGAAGACCACTTCGAGAAGAGCGCCACCGGCAAGGCGGCGATCGTCAAGGCCGTGGACGACTCGATCGCGTACTGCGACACGGCATATGCCGCGCTCACCGACGCGACCGGCGCCGAATCGGTGGCCCTGCCGTTTGGAATGGGCACCGGGCCGCGATCGAGCCCGCTGATCATGAACTTCGGCCACCTGCAGGAACACTACGGCAACCTGGTGACGTATTTCCGAATCAAGGGAATGGTACCTCCGTCGACTTCGCGCCGGTAGGCCGCTGTCGCCGGGAATCTTCGGGAGTCATTCACAATGTTCGCTCGTCGGGCGCGCCGGGCATCGGCCTGGGGCGTTGTTTTCGGGGCACTGTTGCTGGCGCAAGAGGTCAGTACAGAAAGGCCGGCCCGTTCAGGGCCGCCGGAGCGGCTGCGGGACACAGGCCTGTACAAGGACTGGGGCACTCGCACGATCGCGCCGGGTAACCTGCCGTTCACCCCGCAGTATCCGCTCTGGTCGGACGGCGCGGCGAAGTCGCGGTGGCTCCATATCCCGCCCGGCACGTTCATCGATGCGTCGAACCCCGACGTGTGGCAGTTCCCGGTCGGGACACGGCTCTGGAAGGAGTTCCGGTTCGCACGGCGCGCCGAAACGCGCTTCATGGAGCGGACGCGCGCGGGCTGGCAGTTCGCGACGTACGTGTGGACCGAGGACGAGAACGAGGCGGTGCTCGCCGCGCCGGAAGGCATCCGCTGGAACGTCCCTATCACCGACGGGATCCGGCACGCCATTCCTTCACAGGCCGACTGCCGCGCGTGCCACGAAGCGGGTCCCGTTCGCGTGCTCGGCGTCACGGCGCTTCAGCTTTCCTCCGATCGAGATCCGAATGCGCCGCACGCCGAGATCCCGGCGCCCGGCGCGGTGGATCTACAGACGCTCGTCGCCCGTCGTCTCGTCCGCGGTCTCCCGCGGGCGTTGGCCGACACGCCTCCGCGAATTGCCGCGCCGACGCCGACCGCTCGCGCGGCGATCGGCTACCTGCATGCCAACTGCGGCAGCTGCCACTCGGATGCGGGCGAGCTGAAGTCGCTGGCCTTTGCGCTCGACTACACGCTCGATGGCCCGCCGGAGCAGGCGGCCGCCGTGCTCCAGACGGCGGTAGGCCGGCTGAGCCACTTCAAAGTGCCGGCCGCGGAGGATGTCATCGAGCGCGTGTGCGCGGGCAAGCCCGACAAGAGCGTGGTCGTGGCGCGAATGTCCTCACGAAATCCTCTCCTCCAGATGCCGCCGCTTGGCAGCCGCATCGTGGATGAGGAGGCGGTCCAGTTGATCAGGCGGTGGATTGCGGAGGACGTGGCGCCGGCGCCAGGTCTGACCGTAGTTCGATGAACCTCACGACAAGGGAGAGACGAATGCGATCGAAGTGGTCACGAGTGGCGATGACGGCGGCAGCAGTCGCGCTGCTCGCTGGAGCGGGTGGCGCTGGCGAACGCGCGGCTCAGGCCCAGGGCCCGACGCGGCCTGCCGCGCCCGGGTCCCAGAAGGAAAATGCGGCGGCCGTGGCGCGCGGCAAATATCTCGTGACAGCGGCCGGGTGCCACGACTGCCACACCCCGTGGAAGATGGGCGCGAACGGCCCGGAGCCTGACATGTCCCTGAGCCTCTCGGGGCATCCGGCCGCCATGACGCTTCCGCCGCCCCCGGCGCCGAGCGGGCCGTGGATTGCGTCCTCTACGGCGACCAACACCGCGTGGGCCGGACCCTGGGGGATCAGCTACACAGCGAACCTGACCCCGGACCCGGAGACCGGGCTTGGACAGTGGACCGAGCAGCAGTTCATCGACACGATCCGCACCGGGCGCCGCCAGGGCCGCGGCCGCGAGATTCTCCCGCCGATGCCATGGCCGGCGTTCAAGAACTACAACGATGCGGACCTGAAGGCGATCTTTGCGTACCTGCGGTCGCTCCCGCCGATGAAGAACAAGGTGCCGGATCCGGTTCTGGCTGGGGCTCCGAAGTAGCGGACGCTCCCTCGGGCGACGCCGGCCATGTGCCTGCGGGTCACCGTCTGGCCGGTGTGTCGCTCGGGCTGGTGGCATACGCGCGCGAGTAATCCGGCGGCGCGTCCCGGACGACCGACCTGATGCCGCCGAGGAGGTGCTGGCGGAACTCGGGTCTCGCGTAGTCTTCCTTCCGGTGGCCGAGCGAGGTGTACCACTGCCGGCCGCCGTCGAACTCCTGGTACCAGACCGACGGAAACACGTCGCCAAAGGTCGCCGGTTTCTCTTTCGGATCCTGGATCGTACTGAGATCGTTGACCGCGAGGATCCGCATGTTCACGTTCATCCGCACGAGGTAGTAGCACTCGTCCTCCCGTTCCCACCGCTGCGGCAGGTGCGCGACCGACGGATGCGTGCGGTCCAGGACGAGCACCCCGAACGGCTGCAATGGCGCGTGACGCGAGAAGGCTCCGCCCACCAGCCCGGCGAACCACTGCCACGTCCGCTCCGACGCGATCGCGGAATGGATCGCGACGAAGCCGCCCCCCGCCTGCACGTAGCGCATCAGCGCGACGCGCTGCGCGTCGGTGTCGAACACAACGTTGTTGGTGTTGGAGAAGACGAGCGCGCTGTACTTCCTCAGATTGTCGTCCGTAAAAGCCGCCGGATCATCCGTAACATCGACCGAAAACCGGTGCTCCCGGGCGAGGTCCCTGACCGCCTCGATTGAGGCCGGGATGTTGTCGTGCACGTACCCTTTGCCGTTTTTCGTGTAGACGAGCAGCCGAATCTTCGCCCAGTCCACGGCATTCTGAGCGCCGGTGGCCTCCAGAAGAGGCAGGACCCCACCAGCCCCAAGCGCGTACACCGCAATCAGCACGGCCGCAACACGTCTCATGAATCCCCTTTCGCGCCCGGACGGCCCCCCGCAGGGGTCCGACGCGCTCGCATGCGCACAGTGTAGCGATACCCGCGGCTCGTTGCACCTCGCCACCCCATTTGCCTGCGGCCCGGTTCTCGATCAAGATGGCGCGTGGTCCGCCGACTCCTACTCGCCAGCCTCGCCGTATCGGCCGCCGCCGCTGCCGGCAACCCGCAGGCCCCCTCCGCGCCTCGCGCGCCTCCCGATCTGCACTTCATCGACACGGGATTCGAGAACGCGTCGCCGCT
>JALZOC010000309.1 GCA_030857365.1 Acidobacteriota bacterium | reverse complement strand
GCCGAAGCGGAAGCGGAACCAGTTCGGGGCGGCGGTCGGCGGGCCGCTCGTCAGGAACCGGACGTTCTGGTTCGGGGATTACGAAGGGTTGCGCGACCAGGAGGGCATCCCGCGCGTTCGCCTCGTCCCGACGGCCGCCGAGAAGGCCGGCCTCTTCAGCACCGCCGTCGTCGATCCCTTCCAGGCGGGCCGCCCGGCCTTTGGCCAGAACGCGCAGGGGCAGTGGATGATCCCGGCCAGTCGCTGGGACCCTGTCGGCGCCGCCATCATCGCCCTGATCCCCGACGCGAACGCGACGGCCGGCGGCCAGGCGATCTATGCGTCGACGCCGATTACCGATACGCGGCAGGATCAGTTCGACGTTCGCATCGATCACCAGTTCGCGCCGAACTTCACGATGTTCGGCCGCTACAGCTTCGTGGATACGCTGACGTTCCGGCCGGCGCCGCTGCCCGGCCTGGCAGAGGGCTCGTTCAACGACGCGTTCGGATCGAACGACAACCGGTCCCAGGGACTCGCACTCGGCGCCACCTGGACGATTTCTCCGACGTTCGTCGGGGACGTTCGCTTCGGCGCATCGCGCGGCGACTACTACACCAATCCGCCGAACTTCGGGATCGACGGCGCGGCGGAAATTGGGCTCCGAAACGTTCCGAACGACCCGCAGATTGTGGGCGGAGTGCCGAAGGTCAACATTCAGGGCTTCGACGCGGTGGGACGGCACACGTCGACCCCGCAATTCCAGACGCCTCGTACCTGGAATCCGCGCGCCACTTTCAGCCTGAGCCGCGGATCGCACTTCATCAAGTTCGGCGGCGAGTTCCTCAAGGTGTCGACGAAAATCAACGACCTGAATGCGACCGTCGGCCGGATGAATTTCGAGAACCGCTTCACGAACCGCGCCGTCGGAGACCTGCTTCTGGGACTGCCGTCGCAGCTCGCCCTGACGAGCTTCACGGTGATGGACCAGGGACAGAACATGCAGTTCTATTTCGTCCAGGACGATTACCGCCTCTCCGAGCGGCTGACCGCAAACGTGGGGCTGCGCTACGAGTATGCGACCCCGCCACTCGAGAGGGACAACCAGTTCGCAAACTTCGATCCGGTCGCCGGCACGATGATCTTCGCAAAGGACGGCAGCGTTTTCGAGCGGGCGCTGATTCATCCCGATCGCAACAACTTCGCGCCGCGGATCGGGTTCGCCTACGCGCCCGGCAACCGGATCGTGGTGCGCGGCGGGTACGGGGTCTTCTACACGCACACCGTCCGGCAGGGACGCGAGGGCCTCCTCGGGTTCAATCCTCCGTACCTCATCGATAATCTTCTGCAGGCGAACGTCTCGGGTGGGGCCGCTGTGGCGACCGCGGCGCCGTTCCGGCTGATCAACGGTTATCCAGCCGGTCTTCTGGATCCGGGTGCGATCGCTCAGACGGTCGGCCGCCGCGCGCAGGATCCCGACCAGCGCACGCCGTACATTCAGCAGTACAACTTTGGCGCGCAGTACGAACTGCGCCCTGACGTCGTTCTCGATATTGCCTTTGTCGGCAACAAGGGCACGAAGCTGAACGGCTTCCGCAACCTGAATCAGCGGGCCGTCATCACCAACCCGGATGGATCGCAGTCGGCCGGCGCGCGGCCCTATCCGACCTTCGGCGACATCCAGTGGATGGAGAACCGCGTCAGCTCCACGTACAAGTCGCTGCAGACCCGCCTGGAGAAACGCTTCTCGAAGGGCCTGTCGGGGCTCGTCAGTTACACGTGGGGCGAGGCGCTCACCGGCGCGCCGGATCACATTTCGACAAGCGGAGGAGGCCCGGGATTCGACACCGGTGTGTTCCGAGAGCCGCAGGACGGCAACAACCTCGATGCCGAGTATGGCCCCGCCGAGTTCGACATCACCCATCGGCTCGTCGCCAGTTATGTGTGGGAGCTGCCCTTCGGCCGCGACCGGTGCTTCGGCAGCGAATGGACGGGACCGATGGATTTTCTGCTTGGGGGCTGGCAGCTCACCGGCATTCACGTGGCGCAGAGCGGTCTCGCACTGACCGCGACGCTTGGCGGGTCGACGGTGCTCAACCTGGGTGGCGAGCGCCGGGCACGGCCCAATCTCGTCGGTGACCCGGTGCTGCCCGAGTCAGAACGGACGCTCTCGCGCTACTTCAACACGGACGCGTTCGCCGTGTTCAACCCGGCGCAGCAGGCGTTTGGCAACGCCGGGATCGGCATCATGCGCGGTCCCGGATATGTGAACTTCGATTTCACGCTGGCGAAGAACTTCCGCGTCAGCGATGCCCGATCTATTCAGTTCCGGACGGAGCTGTTCAACGCCTTCAACCATCCGAATTTCGGCCCGCCGAACATTCAGCGGGAATCGAGCGGCTTCGGCCAGATTCTGACGGCGGGTAACGGCCGGATCATTCAGTTCGGGTTGAAGTTCTATTTCTAGCGAGGCTGCGCCTCAGACCCTCGATGCTCCGCCTCGCTAGAGCAGCAGACACGCACTCGGGTCAGCGGGCCGCACGCGAAGCGCGTTGGCTCTCCTGCCAGGCGTTCAGATACGCGGTGAGCCCGGACGCAACGTGCGGGCGGGCCACCCGTAACATCGAGCGCACCTTTTCTTCGAATGCGGCCGGTGCCTGGAGGCGCAGCAGGCTGGCGGCCTGCACGGCCACGGCGCCGTCATATCGGCCAAGCCTCGTGACCAGGTCACGGAAATCCGAGGCCGCCGACACTTCCCGGCGGGCATACTCGTACGCACTCTCGAACCTTCCGTTCCCGTCGGCATCCACGAACACCGCCCCGCTCATCCCGAGGACATACGGCACGAACGCGATCGAGGTGGGCTGGTAGGGCTTGGCGGTCCGCCAGTAGGGCGCGGTAATCCCCGGTCCCGTTGCGATTGCGACCAGATGCACATCGTGGCGCGGTTTGGGCAGACGCCATGTTCCCTGCCACTTCACTCCCGCAGCCGCTCCGTTGTTGATCGTCTCTTCGCGCACCATGGTGCCGTTGACGTAAAGCGCCACGCGCTTCGCCCGGGTCCACCCGGGCCCCTGGACACGGATGTGAATATCAAGCGCGTCCTTCGGCGTGATTGAGTCACCCGGCCCCTTCCCCGCCACATCGAGTTCGGCCAGCAGACCGTAGCTGACCATGGTCCGCCCGCGTCGGACGCTCTCCATCGCGTGCGACAGGTCGATCCGGCCGGCATCCCGGTCATCACACCGCACGTACGTCCGCCCCTGGCCTACGATGTATCTCGCGACGTCGTGCGAATCGCTCGATCCGACTGCCGTGATCGTCATCCCTCGATTGAGCATTCCCATCCAGTCCCGGGGGAGCGCGAGACCGTCGGACATCACCGCACCCGAATTGACGACCTCCATCGCGTTCGCGGGCAGCGACCAGCCCGCGAGGTCCTCGCCAGCGATCCCGATGTGCCGCGCGGGCCCGAGCGGCCGGAACCCGCCATGATTGTCCCGCCCGTGATTCAGCACGACGATGGGAGCCCCGGTCAGTCTCGTAATCGCGTCGCCCAGCCGGCCCCAGTCCGGAGCGCGGTGGTCGATGGCCGGGTGATCAACCGGAATCTGGAACACATTGAAGTGGCCGAGCGACGGCGTCGTGACCTCGCTCCCGAGGATCGGCGTGAAGTGCTCCCGCACCCCGGCGTGGCGCGCCTCTCCGTCGAAATCCACGAGTCGGTTGTGTTCGGCCGACACGGGGAGCTCGACTCCCTCCCCCGCGATCGTCAGCATGCGCTCGCCGATCCCGGCATCCCCGTGCCGGGCGAACGTCCCGGTGTGCAGGTGCGTGTCCATGGCGGCCCACCCCGCCGTGTCGACCTCCCGTCGAATGGAGAGCCGCCTCGCGACGCGGGAGCCCCGAGCGAGGTCGACCTGGGTCCTGGCCACGCTGTACTCGAATCCGCGCCCCGCGTAAATGACATAGCGGCCTGCCGCCAGCGTCAGCCGCACCGCGCCAGTGCGGCTATACACGACCCCCGGCCGGACCGCCTGCTCCGGTCCCGACACGTTGCCCACCGCGACCAGCGTCCCGCTCTCATTCGCAACCGTGATGCGGCTGGGCGTGGCGCGCCCCCCCGGCTCCTCCGTGACCGAGAGGTCGACCGTCGCCTCCGTCAGCACCTCCTCCGCGGACCGGTCGATCAGCGTCACCTCCCCGATGGCCACGTCGTCGGACCCGCTCCCCGTGCAGTCGATTCGCAGTTCGTTGCTTCCGTCTCTCAGCGTGCCTGGGGAGACCGACCAATACGTGATCATGTCCGCTTCGTCGAGCGGCAGTCGCGCAACCTCCTTCCCGTTCAACAGCACACGCCAGGGCAGCTTCAGATCTCGGTGCCGCAGGCGAAGCGTGCTCTCGGACTCGTTCGCCTTGGCCTCGAACGGCAGCACGAGGGCCCTCGCGCCGGCCGTCTCGGGAAATTCCGCCCATTCCCGGTCCCCCTGGGAACGCACATGGTGCATCCGGTCGCTGACGACCAGGTCCGCCGCTGGTACGTCAGCCGACCCAGCCATCAGCAGCAGGACGGCAACGCCGACGCACGTGCATTGATGACGCAAGATCGGCGAGGCCCTCCCTACGCCAGTTTGGGAACTTCGAGCGGGAACCCGGGGAACAC
>JALZOC010000308.1 GCA_030857365.1 Acidobacteriota bacterium | reverse complement strand
GCCCGAAGCAGCCCGGTGGCGCCCCTGGCAAGCGCCACGCCGACCGCCCCCCCCGCCAGCGCCAGCACCACGCTCTCCGACAGCAGCGCGCGCGTGATGCGGCCACGACTCGCGCCAAGCGCGGCGCGCATCGCGAACTCCTGGTGCCTCCCTTCCGCGCGCACCAGGAACAGGTTCGCCACGTTCGCGCAGGCGATGAGCAGGACGACGCCGACGGCCGCGAGGAGAATCCAGAGGATCTGCCCGACGTCGCCGACGACGTCATCGGCCAGCGGGCGCACGTTCGGCTGGAGCTCCAACGTCGCAAAGGCGGGCGGGAGGAGCGAGATCATGCGCGCCAGGTCGGCGTTGGCCTGGGCGAGCGTGACGCCGGGCTTCAGCCGGGCGAGCGCCTGAAAGCCGAAGCTGACTCCGCGGGGCACGTTCACGTCCAGCTGCATTGGCAGCACGATGGCGGGCCGGGTGCGCAGAAACTTGAATGACGAGGGCAACACCCCGATGACTTCAGCCGGCCTGCCATCGATCACGAGCGGTTGCCCGACAGCATTCGCCGCGCCGCCGAACCTGCGCTGCCAATAGCCAGCAGTCAGGACGACACGCAGCGGACCGCCCGGCGTATCGTCTCCGGCACCGAAGAACCGTCCGACGAGGGGCTGCACGCGCAACAGGGGCAGCGTGGCAGCGCTGACCAGGAGTGCCTGCACACGTTCCGGATCGCCGCCGCCCGTGATCGAGACCTCGGTCGGATCCCAGGCGCCGATCTCCTCGAATGTCTTCTGGTTCTCCCGATACGTGAGATAGGTGGCGGGGCCCTGATTGGTTCCTGCCCCGTGCGGCGCGTGCTGGCGCACCGTAACAAGCCTCTGCGGCTCATGGAATGGAAGCGGCTTCAACAACACGCCGTACACCACGCTGAAGATCGCCGTGGTGGCACCTATTCCCAGCGCGAGCGTCAGGACCGTCGCGGATGCGAAGGCGGGCTGCTTCCAGAAGGTCCGGACGGCGTAGCGCAGGTCCTGCCGCAGATCGCTGAGCAGGTGTCCCGTGGGTGCTCCCGGCGTGACTGGCGGCGCCGCGTGCGCCTGCCGCAGCGACCCCATCTGCCGCGCCAGAACGCTGCTGCTGCGGAAGTCGGCAAGCGCCACTCGCGTCGCTTCTTCGGGTGAGGCGCCTCCGGCGATGAGCTCGCGGTAGTGGTCGTCCAGATGCTGCGAAAGCTCGTCCACGATCTCGGCCTCGCGCGCAGGCGACAGGCGCAACGGCGACAATCGCGCGCGCACTTCGCCTGCCCACCGGGCCCTGAGCGACGCATTGCTGGTCGGAGTCGACGGATCAGGCATGTTCGCCTCCGGTCACGCGGCGCACGGCCTCCACGAACGCTTCCCACGTTCGCCGTTGCTGGGCGAGCACGCGGCGCCCCTCGGCGGTGACTTTGTAGAACCTCCGCCGGCGCTCCTCGGGCTTTTCGACCCAGGTCCCTTTGATCCAGCCCCGTTCTTCGAGCCGGTAGAGCAATGGATAGAGCGAATCGATATGGAACGTCAGCTGCCCGCCGGATCGTGCGTGAATGAGCTTGCTCAGCTCGTAGCCATGACGCGGCCGCGCATCGAGCAGCGAGAGGATCAGCAGCTCGGCCGAGCCTCGTTTCAGCTCGCGATCGAGCGCGCGGGTGTCGATATCTGACATGGACAGATATTACGTGGACAGTGGTCGCGAGTCAACCGACGGCGACGGACAATCAGGAAGAGACGGACCGCTACTGGAACGCGATCGTCGGCAATGGCGGCCAGGAGAGCCAGTGCGGCTGGTGCAAGGACCGCTGGGGCCTCTCCTGGCAGATCACTCCGCGCGCGCTGACCGGGGCGCTTGCGGCTGGTGGCGGTGAGGCAAAGCGTGCCTTCGAGGCGATGATGCCGATGAAGAAGATCGACATCGCGACCATCGAGGCGGCGCGGCGGGGCTGACGTGGACACGACGGGTTGCGCCATCCGGCGGGCCCTGGAAGCTCATGCCCGAGTGTGAGCCACGAACCGGACTCCTCGGTCTTCGGTTCGGCGGCTCCGTGGCGGATCGTTACGACAGCGCGGATCGCCGTCTCCAACCGCGCGACTCGATGAGGCCCCTGACGCGGTCGCGAATCTCATCGCGAATCTGTCGCACCTCTGCCACCGGTCGATTCTTCGGATCCGGCAAGGGCCAGTCATCTCTCTCCAACCCGGGGACATACGGGCACTCGTCGCCGCATCCCATGGTGATCAGCAACGATGCGTCTTGGGCCAGGGATTCCGTGAGTCGCTGAGGCTGCCGGTCACTGATGTCGATGCCAATCTCGCGCATGACATCGACGACCTCGGGATGAACACGCTCGCCAGGCTTCGTTCCTGCGGACACGGCCTCAACTTGCGCAGGATCGGCGATCGCGGCAAAGAGGGCTGCAGCCATTTGCGAACGACCGGCGTTGTGCACACAGGCAAAGATCACGCGCTTCATGATGTCCGCATCCGTTCATGCGGCACGACGACGTCCTCGGCGATCGCCGGCACGAGCCATCGGAAGAGGGCGGTGGCCGCCGCCGCGCCGGCCGCCTGAGCGAGGACGGCGACGCGTCGAGACCGATCCATGGACGTCAATGGCAGCAGCTCGGGCCGCAGCAAGCCATGCTGGCCGGCTTGGTTGCCCGAACGAACGCGCTGATAAACGTGCCGTCGACTTCCTTGGCCAGCGCGTCGACATCGACGCCTTCGCCGCCAAGAAACGTCCGCGCATCGTCGATGCTGTAGATGCGCGTCGCCTCGATGCCGATGCCGTCAAAGCCGGCCCTGGCCAGTTTGGCGACGTATTCGTAGTCGCTCAGGGCGCCGGCCACGCAGCCGATCCACAGCTCCATGTTCGTTCTGATGGCCGGCGGCACCTGGCCACGCACGACCACATCGGACACGGCAAACTGCCCGCCCGGCTTGAGCACCCGAAAGGCTTCCTTCAGGACGCGGTCCTTGTCGCCGGAGAGGTTGATGACACAGTTCGAGATGATCACGTCGACGGAGTTGTCGGGCAGGGGAATGTGCTCGATCTCGCCCTTGAGGAACTCGACGTTCTCGAGGCCGCTTTTCCGCTTGTTCTCCTCGGCCACGGCCAGCATTTCGTCCGTCATGTCGAGACCGAATGCCCTGCCGGTCGGGCCGACACGGCGCGCCGAGAGCAGCACATCAATCCCGCCACCTGAGCCCAGGTCGAGCACGGTTTCGCCGGCCTTCAGTTCGGCGAGCGCCGTCGGGTTCCCGCATCCCAGCGACGCCTTGAGCGCAAGCTCAGGGACTTCACCTTCCTGTCCGACGTCGTACAGGTTGGAGGTAATCGGGTCGCAGCATGCCTCGAGGGCGCCCGCACCCCCACAGCAACTGCTCGCCGTACCGGCCTTGGCCCGCAGCGCCGCCTGCCCGTACTTCTCCCGGACGACATCCCTGACCTTCCCGCTCATGTGGCCTCCTCCGCGACGGTCATGCGCCGTCGTAATAATGTATTCGTGTTAACGTATATATAGGCTACCGGGTACGGATTATATTTGTCAACACGTATATGAGCGCACAGATTGAATCGATGGAGCGGCTGTTCCAGGCATTGGGCGATTCGACCCGCCTCCGGATTCTTGGCCTGTTGTTGACTGGGGAGGTCTGTGTCTGCGACATTCACGAGAGCCTCAGGATTTCGCAGCCAAAGGCGTCGCGACACCTGGCCTACCTGCGGCGCGCCGGGTTGGTCGCATCCAGGCGCGAGGGGCTGTGGATGCACTATCGACTCGCCGAGACCCGCGATCCACTCGTCGACACCATTCGACAGGCTGTGACCCATGCGCTCGCCCACGTCGACAGTATCAGGCGGGACGCGGATCGCCTCCGGAAGAGGAGGGGGTGCTGTTTGCCGTCGGTCGTTGGTTCGCCGACCCTGACATGCTGCACGCCTGAGAAGGCGCCGCGAGCCACGTCACGAGCGTCCTCGTGATCTATCCGCAGGAGGCACTCGTGCTGGCAATGCTCTCGAACCTGAGCGGGATTCCCAGGGATATTCAGGATCAAACCGACAGGATCACGCGCCCGTTCCTCGACGCTGGCGTTCGATGAGATCCCCGCACATGCAAAGTCGTCGAGAGTTCCTCCGGGCCGCCCTCACGGTCAGTGGGGTCGGTTTGCTGGACACGAGCGCGGCGGCGATCACGGCGCACGCGGCCATCCAAGCATCCCGTACGTTCCGCGGAATCACCCCTGGGCAGAAGCGGGAGGTCGAGCAGTTCGAGCTCTGTTGGTGTCCGCCCGGACAATTCGTCATGGGCAGCCCTTTCGACGAGACCAGTCGGCGGTCGGACGAGGCGCAGGTCCGCGTCACGCTCACCCAGGGCTTCTGGATGGCCAGGTTCGAGGTAACACAGGGGTCGTGGACGCGAATCATGGGAGCCTTTCCGGAACGGCTGCCCTCAGACCAGTTCGGGCTGGGCGATGAGTTTCCCGTCTATTGGGTCAACTACACCGCGGCTGAGGCCTTCTGCCGGAAGCTGTCGTCGCAAGCGGTCCGCTCAGGGACCATGGCCTCGAGTTGGGAGTTCCGACTTCCGACCGAAGCGCAGTGGGAGTACGCGTGCCGCGCCGGGACCGTAACCGCG
>JALZOC010000307.1 GCA_030857365.1 Acidobacteriota bacterium | reverse complement strand
GCCTGGCACGGCGGCCGCCCAGGGCGCCGGCAGGCGGGCCGGCCCGTCGCAGGGCCGCGTGGCCAGCGTCCCCACGATGACGTCCGGCGCGACGACGATCGATTCGCTGTTCGGACCGCTGCCGACCATCGAAACGCGCGGCCGCGTGTGGCTGTTCATGGGCAAGCAGCTCAAGCCGGTGTCGCTGCGCCTCGGCATCTCGGACGGAACGAACACCGAAGTGCTGGACGGAGGCGATCTGCAGGTCGGCACGGAGGTGGTGACGAATGTCGTGCTGCCGACGTCCACGACCCAGCCCGCGGGCGCCACCGGCGGCGCCCAGAGCCCCCTGATGGGCCCGCAGCGCGGCGGCCCCGGGGGGCGTGGCGGCGGTCGCGGATTCTGATGCCTGTCATCTCCATTCGTGACCTCGTCAAGACCTACCACGTGGGCGAGGTCACGGTGCGCGCGCTGCGTGGCGCCAGCATCGACGTCGACGCCGGCGAATTCATCGCGGTCACCGGTCCGTCCGGATCGGGCAAGTCCACGCTGATGCACATCCTGGGGTGCCTGGATCGGCCGACGAGCGGCTCGTACGTGCTCGACGGCAAGGACGTCTCGAGAATGTCGAAGGACGAGCTCGCAATCATCCGCAACCGCAAAATCGGATTCGTGTTCCAGGGTTTCAACCTGCTGTCGCGGACCACGGCGCTCGACAACGTCGAACTGCCGCTGCTCTACAACGGCGCGAGCAAGATGAAGACGGCCGAACGCCACAAGCGCGCCATGGACGCGCTGGAGGCCGTCGGCCTTGGCGAACGCTTCCATCATTTCCCGAACCAGCTCTCCGGCGGGCAGCAGCAGCGCGTTGCGATCGCACGAGCCCTCGTGACGGACCCGACGATCCTTCTCGCGGACGAGCCGACCGGCAACCTCGACACGCGGACGTCTGTCGAGGTGATGGGCATCTTTCAGCAGCTGAACGTCGAGCGCGGCATCACCGTGCTCCTGATCACGCACGAAATGGACATCGCGGAGTACGGCACCAGGCTCGTGCGGTTCCGGGATGGGCGGATTCAAATCGATCAGAAGATCACCAACCGGCGCGACGCGGCGAAGGAACTTGCCGCGCTGCCGCCGCCGGAAGAGGATCCCCCGAACATGCCGTCCGATACAGTGACGGTCGAACATCACGGCGGCGTGGTTTAGGAGACACCAGATGTCCATCTTCATGACGCTGCGAATCGCGCTCAAGGCGCTCAACCGCAACAAAATGCGCACGATGCTGACGATGCTCGGGATGATCATCGGCGTCGGCGCGGTGATCACCATGGTGGCGCTCGGCAAAGGCGCGCAGAGCACCATTGAAGCGCAGGTCAAGGCCGCCGGGACGAATTTGATCAACGTCAGGGCCGGCAACTTCACTCAGGGGGGCGTCCGCCAGGGGGGCGGCATGTCCACCACCCTCACGGTGGCGGATGCCGAGGCGCTTCGTTCGCTGCCGGGCGTTCAGTACCTCGCGCCGGGGGTGGACACGCGCGCGCAGCTGATCGCCGGAAACCAGAACTGGTCCAGTTCGATCCAGGGCACCGACGTCGAATTCCCGCTCATCCGTAACTGGCCGATGACGTACGGCAGCTTCTTCACCCCGCTCGACGTGTCCGGTGCGCAGAAGGTCGCGGTGCTCGGTCAAACGGTCGCCGACAATCTCTTCGGTCCCGAAACCGATCCGACGGGCCAGATCATCCGCATCAAGAACCAGCCGTTCAAGGTTCTCGGCGTGCTGGGCCCGAAAGGCTCGAGCGGCTTTGGCCAGGATCAGGACGACGCGGTGTACGCGCCGTATACGACGATTCAGAAGAAGCTCCAGGGCATTCAGCACATTCAGAACATCACCATCTCGGCCGAAACACCCGAAACCGCCGGCGTCTCCGAGCTCATTCGCGAAGCCCTTCGTGACCGCCACAAGCTGATGGGCCAGGACCCCGACGACTTCATGGTCCGCACGCAGGAAGAGATGGCGAGCGTTCGCACCGAGACGACCAAGACCATGACGACGCTGCTGGCCGCAATCGCGGGAGTCTCGCTGCTCGTCGGCGGCATCGGGATCATGAACATCATGCTGGTGTCGGTCACCGAGCGCACGCGCGAGATCGGCCTGCGCATGGCCATCGGGGCGCGCGGCAGGGATGTGCTCCTCCAGTTCCTCGTCGAGGCGATCGTCCTCAGCCTCTTTGGAGGTCTCCTCGGCATCGGGATGGGATACGGCCTCTCGGCCGCGGCCGAGCGGTTCCTGTCGTGGCCGACGTCCATCCCGCCGAATGCCATAGCCATGGCGTTCGGATTCGCGGCTGGAACGGGGGTCTTCTTCGGGTTCTACCCGGCCAAGAAGGCGGCGGGCCTGGATCCGATTGAAGCGTTGCGCTTCGAATGACGCAGCCGCGAGGCGCGCCGGGCCGGCGGAATTCTCAGCACTATCGTCGTCGGTCGTGGGCAGCAGGAATCGTACATCTCTCAAAGGAGCAACGCATGAAGCGGGCACGAATCGGAATCATGGCAGCGGCGGTCTTCGCCGTCGCATCGCTGGCCTTCGCGCAGGCGAAGCCGGACTTCTCAGGCACCTGGACCCTCGACGCCGAGGCCAGCGGCATGACGGCTCCTCCGGCCGGCGGCGGTGGCGGGATGGGCGGCGGACGCGGCGGGGGGGCGCTTGGCAACGGCGCGACCGTCAAGCAGACGGCCGACACGCTCACGATCGAGCGGACCGTCGGCGAAAACAAAGTCGTGACGACCTACAAGCTCGATGGCACCGAGAGCAAGAACACCATGATGGGCCGCGGCGGCACGCCGATGGAATCGGTCTCCACGGCGAAGTTCGACGGATCCAGGCTCGTGGTCGCCAGCAAGCAGGACATGGGCGGGCGGACGATCGAATCCACATCCGTCTGGACCGTATCTGGCAGCACGCTGACCGTCGAGAGCACGAACGCCCGCGGCACGCAGAAGCGAATCTACAAGAAGTAGCAAGTTCGAACTTCGATTGAAGGGCCGGGGCACATGCTCCGGCCCTTCTCTCTTGTACGCGCGAAGCCCGAATCCTTTACCGGCTGTCGTCCCGCAGCAGGTTCCGCAGCAGTTCCCATGCCCTGAACCCAGTGAGCGGGTCGACAGCATTCGGCGCCACTTCGACCAGCGGCCCGAGGACGAAGAAGCGCTCGCGGAAGCGGGGATGAGGCACCTGCAGGCCGGGGACGTCGACGAGCGTGTCGCCGAGGAGAATCAAATCGAGATCGAGCGTGCGGGGAGCGCCGGGAGACGGCCGTTCCCGGCCATACGCCCCTTCGAGCGCGAGAAGCGCGTCGAGGAGCTCGCGCGGGCCGAGCGTGGTCTCCCCCACCGCCACGGCGTTCAGATACAGGGGCTGGTCCTGGAGCGCCTCACCATGGGGTTCCGTCTCGATGGCGGCGGAAAGGGTCAGGTCCGTGACGAAGGCCGCGAGACCCCGGCTGGCGAACGCCAGGGCGGCGTAGCGGTCCCCCAGGTTGCTGCCGACGGCAATGGCGGTGAAGCGCGCTACTGTTCGATCCACCGCGTGCCGAGGACGCCGCCACCCGTGCCGGCGCCATCCGCGCGGCGCCCGAGCAGATCCGTCCGGCCGGCGAGCGCCTGGTCGAAGAACCGCTTGTGCTCCAGCGTTTCCCCGATGATCACGCGCAGCAGACTCCGATGACGGGCGTTGGGCATCGCCTCGAGGCGGGGGCGCCACTTGTCCACGAACGCCTGGGCCGCGTCGCGGTCCTCCCCGAGGAGGCGCACCTGCGCCGACTCCCCTTTTGACGCGGGCAGCTGCGGCTCTGAAACCTCCTCTAACTCTCCATCCATGTCGGTGATGGCATCGGCGAGCCAGTTGAGCTGCACGTCTTCGCGGCAGATGACGTACTGGTAGGCGTTGTTGAAATCGTAGTGCGGCATATGCTGCGCGGCCGCCACGTGCCGCTGCCGCATCGTCAGCTTGTCGCGGTAGAACTCCCGCAGCAGCGCCAGCAGTTCAGTAGCCTTCACGAACTTTGCTTTTCCTTGCAGGTGATGCAGACGCGTGTCCAGGGTATGGCGTTCAGGCGCGGTTCGGCGATTTCCTCGCCGCAGTCACGGCAGATTCCGTACGTTCCCTTTTCCATGCGATAGAGCGCCTCCTCGATCGCCTGGAGAATCTTGGCGTCCGTCTGCTTGAGCTTCAGCTGGATATGGACCTCGTTGTTGCCGCTGGCCTGATCGGCGAGGTCTCCCTGGCGCGAATTCACTTCAATCGTGGCGGGGAGCGGTTTGACGCCCCCCCCGGCCGACAGGATCTCTCCCCGCTTCCGCAGCAGCGCCTCTTTGAAGGGCGAGTAGTTCATGCTGGCGTTCTCCCAGGAGGCCCGGACGGCGCCGCCCTCTGTCGCCGGGCCAAAACCTCATCTTAGCAGAAACCCCGCAGCGTATCGGCCCCCTGGGCCCGTCCGGACGCTCTGCGGGGGGGGCCATAAACCCCGCGCGATCGGCTATGCTCCCCATGACCGGGAGCTGACGAGCAGCAGCGGGCAGCAGTCCCTGCCGCCACGCACTACCTCGAGAGGACACATCGATGACGAATCAGAATCGGCGGTTATTGATCGCGGCGGCGCTCGTCGCGGCGGCGT
>JALZOC010000306.1 GCA_030857365.1 Acidobacteriota bacterium | reverse complement strand
CCCCTTTCCGCGTACGAAGCCCTCCAGCCGGGCTGGCTCGCGGCAGATCGGGTGGAACTTTCCGGCGAATGAGGGCATGATCGGTGCCCGTGATTCGATCGCTCCCCTTCGTGATCGTGGCGTCGACGCTTGCGACGGCAGCCATCCCCCGCGCACAGTCCCAGCCGGACGTCGTCTCCCTGCTCCGCCCCTACATCCGGGCAACGGACGGCGAGCTGAGGCGCATCGAGCAGGGCAGCGTGCTCACGAAGACCCTCGACTCCCCGGACGGGAAAGAGGTGACTTCCTTCGGGGCGATCCGGGTCGCCTGCACGCCGGACACTTTTGCCGAGCGCGTGCGGGACATCGAGCGTTTCAAGGCCAGTGAGTACGTGCTCCAGATCGGCCGGTTCCAGGCGCAGCCCTCGGTGAGTGACCTCGCGGCGCTCACCCTGGATCACGGGGACCGGGAGGCCATGCGGGAGTGCAGGCCCGGCGACTGCGGGCTGCGGCTGCCCGCGGCCGCGATGGAGCGGTTCCGTACCACGATTCCCTGGGAGACTCCCGGAGAGACAGAGGCGGCGGCTGCCGCGATGCGGGAGTTTCTCGCCGGTGAGGCGGGCGCTTACCTCGCCGGCGGCAGCGCGGCACTGCCCGACTACGCGGACCGCGCCGGCACCACCGCGCGAGCGGCGGCCTTCCGGCGGCTGCTTCGGCCGTCCGAGTTCAAGGCGGAGGCCCAGCCCGACCTGTTTCGCTGGCTCGACGAGTTCCCTCGCCATTCGCTGGAGGGGGCCGACGGCTTCCTTTACTGGTCGCGCGAGAAATTCGGCTTGAAGCCGACCATCAGCATGAGTCACTCGGTGATTCTGCGGCGGCCCGAGGCGGTGGTATTCGGATCCAAGCAGATTTTCGCGAGTCACTACTTCGAAGCCTCGCTGGGGATGGCGTTGTTCATCCCGGTGCCGGGCGCGTCGTACGGCTACGTCACGTACCTCAATCGCTCCCGGGTCGACACGCTCCGCGGGCTGCTCGCGCCCATCGCCCGGATCGTCGCCGCACGCCGGGCGCGAGACGGGCTGGAGCGGATGATGATCGGGGTGAAGCGCAAACTGGAAAAGCCGTCATAAGGCTGAGGCTGGAACAAGGAGCTTACGCATGCGGGTGTCGAACATCGTGCTGATCGTGGTCCCGATGCTGGCCGCATCCGGTGCCGCGAGCGCTCCGGAGGTTCAAGAGCCGCGTGGCAGGTCGGCCGTGCTGCTGACGGAGCAGAAGGCGCCGCGCATCCAGGTCGTCTCCAACGAGGCAGCCCGCCGGGTGGATGTCACGATCGACGGAAAACCGTTTACGTCGTATATCTATCCACCCACCCTCAAGAAGCCGTCGCTGTTCCCGCTACGGACGGCGCGGGGCACGGTCGTCACGCGCGGCTACCCGCTCGAGCCCAGACCGCGTGAGCGCGTGGATCACCCGCATCATGTCGGGCTGTGGCTCAATCACGGCGACGTGAACGGCCTCGACTTCTGGAACAACTCAGACGATCTCCCCGCGGAACGCGCGTCGAAGATGGGCACGATCCTGCACCGCCGCATCGTCGGTGCGAAGAGCGGCGCCGAGGCCGGCGAACTGACCGTCGAAAGCGAGTGGGTCAAGCCGGATGGCACACCACTGCTGCGGGAGCAGACACGGTACGTCTTCCGCGGTGCCGCGGACGCGCGGAGCATCGATCGCATCACGACGTTGACAGCGCTCGAGGAGCGGGTCGTGTTCAAGGACAACAAGGAAGGATTCCTGGGTATCCGCGTCGCGCGGGGGCTCGAACAGCCGGACCCGAAGCCCGGACTGTTCACGGATGCGTCCGGGAAGCCCTCGGCCGCGAGAGTGGTCGACAATGCGGGCGTCGCCGGCGAGTACGTGAGCAGCGAGGGGCTCAAGGGGGACGCTGTCTGGGGCACGCGCGGCCGCTGGACCCTGCTTGGCGGCACGGTGGAGGGCGAGCCGGTCACGCTTGCGATCCTGGACCATCCGTCGAACCCCGGATTCCCGACCTCGTGGCACGCACGCGGATACGGATTGTTCGCCGCCAACCCGATCGGCCCGAGCGTGTTTGCCCAGGGAGCCGAGGCATTGAACCTGACGCTCGAGCCCCGGCAGTCCACCACCTTCAGGTACCGGGTGCTGATCCTGAGCGGGTCGATTCCGCCGGCCGGGATCGAAAAGGAATACCAGGAGTTCGCGAAGTAGCTATCAGCTGTCAGCTTACCGACTGTTCAGAACAGGAACTTCATTCCGATCTGGATGTTGCGCGGCAGGTTGTTCTGGCTCGAGACCCTGCCGAAGTCCGCACTCGTGGGACTCAGGTTGGGGTTGTTGAAGAACACGTCGTTGAACGCGTTATACAGCTCGAGATGGATCTCGGCGCGCGCGGGCCCGAAGTGCACGCCCTTGACGAACGACATGTCCCAGTTGGTGTACCGGGGTCCACGCCGGCCATCCGTCCGGGTCGGTAGCGCGCGGATGTTGCTCTCGAGCCGGATACGCTGGTCCGCGCGTTGCTTCGCGGGGTCGTCCACCCCGTTTGTCTGCACGGCCGCGTCGTGGAAGTAGAAGCCGCTCGTGTCGAACACCGGCTGCGTCGGATCGCTCGTGTACTTCGTCTTGAGCCGGGTGATGTCACCGTCGTAGTACAGGTTGCCCAGCGTGATGTTCGGCCGGCCCGACTGCCAGTTCATGATGAACGAGACGCTCCAGTTGCCGGCAATCGCGCTCAGCACCGGGTTGGCGTCGTTCCCCCACTTCCGGTCCTTTCCGTAGGGCAGCTCCCAGATGCCGTTCAGGACGACGCGGTGCGGGAGGTGCGTGTCGTTCAGCCGCTCCTCGTAGCCGGGGTCGGTCTCGTTCAGCCGCGTGACTTGCTCCTTGAAGGCCGACCACGTATAGGCGCCGAGCACCGTGTAGCCGCCTCGGAACCGCCGCTCCAGGCGGAACTGCGCGGAGTCGTACGAGCTCGATCCGTCGTACCGCCGGGTATCGATGTTGCCGAATTGCGGATACGGCCGCAGCAGCTGCTGCCGCTGGGTGGTGGCGCTGTTGAGGCCCTCACCGGGCAGGAGGCCGGCGAACGGGTTCGGCACGTTCGCGCTGAGGAAGTTGACCGTCGCCGTGTCGCGCACAGCGCTCGTCGACAGGTACTGGCGCGGAACGGCGTTGTTGTTGTAGTCCGTCGTCAGATCGTAACTGCGGCTGGCGACATAGGCGGCTTCGGCCACGAACTGGCCGGGGAGCTCCCGCTGCAAGAGATTACAATTCAACGTTGAAGTAAACGGCAAAGTGCTGATGAGTCTTTGACTTAGCAGGTGGAGAAACGATATGAAAAGAGGATGCGAAGTTGCGCGCCGGCGCCTGACCGATCCCGGCGATGAGGGCGCTCACGCAGTCGTGGCCGACGCCCTCCTGCCCTCGTCCGATTGTGATGCTCGGATGCGGCGGCATTGCACAGGCGGCGCATCTCCCCGCCTACACCCGGCTGCATTTTCCGGTCGCGGGCCTCTTCGACGTGCGCCCGGCCGCCGCCCGCGCCGCCGCGGCCGCGTTCGGCGTAGGGCGGGTCTACGATTCGCTGGCTGACGCATGTGCCGCGCCGGGTGTGGTCTTCGACGTCGCCGTCCCGGGCGATCGGACGCTGGAGGTGCTGGAGCGGCTTCCACCGGGGGCGACCGTCCTCATGCAGAAGCCGATGGGAGCAGACCTTGCGCAGGCGGCGGGCATCCGGGCGTGCGTCCGCGCGCGGGGCCTGACCGCGGCGGTGAACCTTCAGCTTCGCTTCAGTCCAGGCGTGCTGGCGCTCCGGGATCTGATCGATCGCGGCGCGCTCGGCGCCCTGGTGGACGTCGACGTGCGAGTCGTCATCGATCAGCCATGGCACGAGTGGTCGTTTCTGAAGGGCGTCCCCCGCCTGGAGCTGCCGTACCACTCGATCCACTATCTCGACGCGATCCGGTGGATCGCGGGGGAACCCCGGGGCGTCTACTGCCGCGCGGCGAGCCATCCCGAACTGCCGGCATTCCGGGACACACGCAGCTCGATCATTCTCGACTACGGAGACCGCATTCGCTGTTCGCTGGTTCTAAACCATACGCACCGATACGGTCCAGAACATCACGCATCGCAGCTCCTGGTGGAGGGGACGAGCGGGGCCGCCCGCCTCACCTGGGGCGTGAACCTCGCGTATCCCGCCGGGCCTCCCGACACCATGGAAGTGGCGCTGCGGAGAGGAGAGTGGCAGCCGATCCCGTTGCGCGGATCGTGGTTCACGGAAGCGTTCGAAGGACCAATGTCCAATCTGCAGCGCTTCGCGGCGGGCGAAGACGCGCATCTCGTCGGATCGGTCGACGACGCGATGAAGACGATGGCCCTTGTCGAGGCGTGTTACATGTCCAGCGACCGCGGCGGGACGCCGGTGCCGGGAACCGACTGAACAAAGTGCCCTCCTGTGACATTCTCATGTACGCTGCGGACCCGGCGCTGTTCGCGAGACTGTCCTCGAGCACGGTATGCCTGGACCCTTCCCTGGGTATGGAGCGGTGATGAAGCGATGGCTGGCGGCGATCGGTCTGGTGCTTGCGGTGGCAGGGTGTGGCGGTGGCGATGGGGGGGGCGGGACGCCGGCGCTCACGA
>JALZOC010000305.1 GCA_030857365.1 Acidobacteriota bacterium | reverse complement strand
GCGCACCACTACGATCCGTCGCGCGCGCGGTTCACCGCGTTCGATCCGTTCTGGGAGTTCGTCGCCGGGCCGCTGCACGCCGGGACGTTCGGGCCCGGAACGCTCGACCGCACCTTCGGTCCGGAAGTCCGGTTCACCGGAATCCCCGCGGGCATGAAGGGCAACCGGCCTCCGAGCGACGGCCTGCAGTTCTTCGGGACCATGCGGGTCGATGCGCGAACGCGCGCCATGACCGTCCAGCTGCGGGATCTCGCGGGGAAGACGCTGTACAGCGTGGAGCTACCGCCGCGGGAGTAGCCATCAGTCTTCAGCCATCAGCTTTCAGCGCCTGTCCCGAACCAGGCTGAAAGCCGACAGCTGAGAGCTCTGAGCTGCCCCGTGGTAGGCTAAAATGTTGCTGGCCATCGCGCGAAAGTGGCGGAACTGGCAGACGCGCCGGACTTAGGATCCGGTGGCCGAAAGGCCTTGGGGGTTCGACTCCCCCCTTTCGCACACCGCCACGGCTCGCGCGTGATCGCGCGAGCACGCCGGTGTGCGTCCGCCGTAGCCGCGAAGCGGCGAAGGTGGACCTTTCAGAGGCGCGCACTGACCTGAACTCCCATGAAGACTGAATACATAGACGTCAGCGACACGCAGAAGAACCTCGTCGTCGAGATTCCGAGCAAGGTGGTCGATGCCGAAATCGACAAGGTGGCGCGCGACTACAGCAAGGCGGCGCGCGTGCCGGGATTCCGTCCCGGGAAGGTGCCGGCGAAGGTCGTCCGCCAGCGCTTCCGCGACCAGATCCTGCACGACGTGGCGCACGGGTTGATCCCGCGCGCGGTCGACGAGGCGCTGCGCGAGCGTGGCGTGGAGCCGGTCGACACACCGGATATACGCGACGTCGTCGTCGAAGAGGGGCAGCCGCTCAAGTTCACGGCGACGTTCGAGACGGTTCCGCCGATCGAGCCCGGCGACTATGCGAGCATCACGCTGCATCAGAAGAGCGCGCGTGTCGATGAGTCGGCGATCGCGGAAGCGCTCGACGGGCTGCGCCAGCGCGCCGCCCGCTACGAGCCGGTCGAGGGACGGGGTCTCCAGATGGGCGACTCGGTCGTGCTCGACGTCGAGCGGACCGCCACGCCAAAACCGGAACACGAGGAACCACTGGTCGTCATCGCCGGCGAGCCGGCCCCGCCCCGACCGGCGATGGAGCCGCAGACGGACAGGCACGAAGGGGTCACGGTGGAGATTGGCGCAGCCGCGAACCCGCCGGGATTCGACGAACAGCTGCTGGGGTTGAACGCCGGGCAGGAGAAGACGTTCGAGGTGGAGTACCCGGAGGATTACGCGATCCCGGAGCTCGCCGGGACCACGGTCGACTACAAAGTCACGGTCAAGGCCATCCGCAAGCGGATCGTGCCGGAACTGGACGACGAGTTCGCGAAGGATCTCGGGGACTTCGAGAACCTGGAGGGGCTGCGCAGCCGGGTGCGCGCCGATCTCGAGCACGAAGCCATGCATGAGGCGGAGCGGGATGTGCGCGGCGAGCTGCTGCAGCAGCTGGCATCCCGTGTCACGTTCGACGTGCCGGCCTCGCTGCTCGACCGGGAACTCGACCGGCGCGTCGAGGACTTCGTCCGCCGGCTGATGGATCAGCAGATCGACCCGATGAAAGTGAACATCAACTGGGAAGAATTCCGAGAGAAGCAGCGGGAGGCCGCGTCGGAGGCGGTTCGGGGGGCGCTGGCGCTCGATGAAGTCGCCAGACGCGAGCAGATCCTGGCCACCGACGAGGAAATCAACGCCGAGGTGGCGCGCTACGCCGAGCGCAGCGGGCGCAGCCCGGCGACCGTCCGGGCCCGGCTCGAGAAGGAAGGGGGCATCGCGCGCCTCTACTCGGGGGTGAAACGCGAAAAGGCGCTCGATTTCCTCCTGTCGCGGGCCACAAAGGTTCCGAGCTGATGTGCCGATAGTGTCGTTGACACTCGGCAGAGGCATGCTACAATGACGGAAATCGGTCCTAGATCCTCCCTCGTCACGAAGACTTCCCCAGCACGCCGATTTCCGCACGACCTCCGGGGTTCGATGTCTATGTCTGAACGCATGCAGCTCATTCCGATGGTGGTCGAGCAGACCAACCGCGGGGAACGCGCCTACGATATTTTTTCGCGTCTGCTGAAGGACAGCATCATTTTTCTTGGCACGCCGATTGATGACAACGTTGCCAATCTCGTGATTGCCCAGATGCTGTTCCTGGAAGCGGAGGACCCCGATCGCGACATCCACCTGTACATCAACAGTCCGGGCGGGGTGGTCACGGCCGGGATGGCGATTTACGACACGATGCAGTTCATCAAGCCCGACGTGCAAACGAACTGCATCGGTCAGGCGGCTTCGGTGGCCGCCGTGCTCCTGGCGGCCGGGGCGAAGGGGAAGCGCTTTTCCCTGCCGAACGCCCGGATTCTCATCCACCAGCCCTGGGTGCAGGGGCTCGGCGGGCAGACGACCGATATCGATATTCACGCGCGGGAACTGCTGCGCACGCGTGAGCGACTCAACCAGATCCTCGCCCAGCACACGGGCCAGACGCTCAAGCGCATCCAGGATGATACCGAGCGGGACTACATCATGGGTCCCGAGCAGGGCAAGGAATACGGTATTATTGACGATGTCATCCGGAAAAGGGCGTAGGGGATGGTGAAAAAAGCCGGCGACGGCGAGATCCTCCGCTGCTCGTTCTGCAACAAGGACCAGAACGACGTCCGCAAGCTGATTGCGGGCCCGACTGTGTTCATCTGCGACGAGTGCGTCGAGGTCTGCAACGACATCATCGCCGACGACAACAAGTTCGAGGCGCGCGGCGGCGCCCGCACGTCCCTGCCGGTTCCCCAGGAAATCAAGAAGTTCCTCGACGAGTACGTCATCGGCCAGGAACAGACCAAGAAGAAGCTCGCCGTCGCGGTCTACAACCACTACAAGCGGATCGAGATTCAGAAGCAGGCGCGCGGCCGCAACGAAATCGAGCTCACGAAGTCGAACATCCTCCTGATCGGGCCGACGGGCACGGGCAAGACGCTGCTCGCCCAGACGCTGGCCAAGCTGCTCTCGGTCCCCTTCACGATCGTCGACGCGACCACGCTCACCGAGGCCGGGTACGTCGGCGAGGATGTCGAGAACATCATCCTCAAGCTGCTGCAGTCGGCCGGCGGCGACATCGAGAAGGCGCAGCAGGGGATCATCTACATCGACGAAGTGGACAAGATCTGCCGCAAGGACGAAAACCCGTCGATTACGCGCGACGTGTCGGGGGAGGGCGTGCAGCAGGCGCTGCTGAAGATTCTGGAAGGCACCGTCGCCAACGTGCCCCCCCAGGGGGGGCGCAAGCACCCCCACCAGGAGTTCTTCCAGGTCGACACGACGAACATCCTGTTCATCTGCGGCGGCGCGTTCGTCGGGCTCGACAAGCAGATCGACCGCCGCACGGGCAAGAAGACGCTCGGGTTCAAGGCGGACGTCAAGTCGGTCTCGGGCCGCGACGTGGGCACCACGCTCGAGATGCTCGAGCCGGAAGATCTCATCAAGTACGGTCTCATTCCCGAGTTCGTCGGACGGCTGCCGGTCATCGGCACGCTGCACGAGCTCGACAAGGCGGCTCTCGTTCAGATCCTGACGCAACCCCGGAACGCGATCACGCGTCAGTACCAGAAGCTGTTCGAGTACGAGAACGTGAAGCTGCGCTTCACGGACGACTCGCTCGAGGCGATTGCCGAGGCGGCGCTCGCGCGCAAGATCGGCGCGCGCGGCCTGCGGATGATCATCGAAGACCTCATGCTCGACCTGATGTACAACCTGCCCGGGCAGAAGAAGATCCGCGAGTGCGTGATCACCCGGGAAGTCGTGCAGAGCAAAGAGAAGCCGATCACCCTGATTGAGAAAGCCGGATAGCTCTCAGCCCATCAGCTCTCAGCCGTCAGCTGACGAGTCTCGGGGCTGAAAGCTGACAGCTGTCAGCTGATACCTCCTTATGGAACTCTACGAAACGCTCCCGATCGTCCCCCTGCGCGACGTGGTCGTGTTCCCGCACATGATGATGCCGTTCGTCATCGGGCGGCCCTCGTCCACGCGGGCGCTCGATCACGCGCTGCTGAAAGACAAGCGGATCTTCCTCGCCGCGCAGCACGATGCCGGCGTGGACGACCCGCAGCCGTCCGACATCTTCACGATGGGCTGCGTCGCCAACATCGTCCAGAGCCTCAAGCTGCCGGACGGGAACATCAAGGTGCTCGTCGAGGGCATCGAGCGCGCGCGCGCGGTCGAGTGGAAGGAAGACAAGGGCTTCTACCGCGTGGTCGTGAAGGTCATCCCGAAGCACAAGGAGACCGGGGGCGACGCCGAGAGCACGATGAGCCGCGTGGTGTCGCTCTTCGAGCAGTACGTCAAGCTCTCGAACAATTTGCACTACGACGCCATGATCGCCGCCGTCCGCGTGGACGATCCGGGGAAGCTGGCCGACACCATCGCCGCGCACCTGCTCGTCGGCGTCGACGAGAAGCAGAACCTGCTCGAGATCATCTCCCCCGTCGAGCGGCTGAACCGCATCGCCGGCATCCTCGAAGCCGAGGTGGACAAGCTCCAGGTCGACCGCCGCATCCAGTCGCGCGTGAAGAAGCAGATGGAGAAGG
>JALZOC010000304.1 GCA_030857365.1 Acidobacteriota bacterium | reverse complement strand
GTGCCGCGCCCTTTCCCGCTCGTGAAGGCCATGAACCTTGTCACGTCGACGCCGGCGCGCGACATGGCGCTCGCGGCGCCGGGCCGGAGCGGCCGGATGCTCACGCTCGTGCCGTGGCGCGGGCACGCCATTGTCGGGACAAGCCAGTCGAGCAGGCTGGCGGATCCGGCCGACACAGGTGTCGCCGGGGAGGAGCTCGCCGCGCTCATCGCGGACGCCAATCACGCCTTTCCGTCGCTGCATCTCACGGCTGCGCAGGTGACGCTGGTCCACCGCGGCGTCGTCCCCGCGGCCGCGCGGCCCGGCGAGACACCCGACTTGAAGCCGCGGCCAGACATTCTCGACCACGCATCGGAAGGGGTGGACGGCGCGATCACCGTCGTCGGGGTCAAGTACACGACCGCGCGTGGAGTCGCCGAACGGGTCGCCGAGCTCGTATCGAAGCGCGCAGGCCGGCGCGCCGCGGCGTCGCGCACCGCCCGGACGACACTTCCAGGTGCCGGAATCGCGGATCACGAGGCGCTCGCCATCGGCGCGAGCCGGACGCTCGGAGTCGACGTGTCGCTGTCTGCGATCCAGCACCTGATCGGGCTGTACGCCGAGGCGACGCCAGAGATCATTCGGCTGATGAAGGAACGCGCGGATCTCCGGATGCCCCTCGCGCCGGGCGTCTCGACGCTCGGGGCGGAGATCGTTTACGCGATCCGCAGCGAAATGGCGGTGCGCCTGTCCGACATTGTCATGCGCCGTACGGGGCTCGGCTCATCCGGCAGGCCGCCAGCCGCGGCGCTCGAGGCGAGCGCACGAATCGCCGCCGCGGAGCTCGGCTGGGACGCCGCGCGCGCGGCCGAGGAGATTGCGGCGGTGGAAAGCGTCTACGCGATTGGGTAAGGGCTCGCCGCCCGGCCGCGGCATGGATAGAAGCCTTCAGCGTCGGTCGTCGCGGCGCGGGCGATCTGCGTGGCCTCGTTGGTCACGGTCACGGTCGCGCCGGGGACCACGGCCTTCGAGGCATCCGTGACCGATCCGCTGATGCGCCCCGTCACGCTCTGCGCGCTGGCACATACGTCGAGTGTCAGCGCGAACACGGCGACACGAAGAGACGTGGTGAAACAACGGGAGCGCGGTGTGATGCGCCGGGGTTTGATTTTCTCCTCCAGACGGCTCGATTATCGACCCGGCGCCACCTTTCCGGCCGCTGGGGCTGGCGCGGGCATCGCCGCGCGCCAGCCCGCCTTCAATTGCGCGCTCAATGCCGCCACGAGCGCGTTGTGCTCGGGCCGCCCGGCGACGTTGACGTTCTCGTGCGGGTCTCCCCTGTGGTCGTACAGCTCGACGGCGATGATCTCGCCCCCTTCGCGCTGCCATTCGGTATAGCGGTAACGCGCGGTCTTCATCGTGTAGCCCATCGCCTTCTGCCCCGGGCGCGGGTACTGGCTGAAGGCGGCCTGCTTGCCCGCTTGCTTTGGATCGTCGAGCAATCGCGTGAAGCTCGCGCCTTCCAGACCTGCAGGCAGCGGCAGGCCGGCCAGTTCGGACAAGCTCGGGTAGATGTCCACGAACTCAGTCAAGCCGCTCGCCCGCGCGTTCACGCGCTTCTGCCCCGGCGCGCTGACCACCAGCAGCGAGCGCGTCGCGACGTCGAAATTGGTGTGCTTGTTCCACAGCCCGTGCTCGCCCAGTTGCCAGCCGTGGTCGCCCCACAACACGACGATCGTCGAGTCGCGCAGGCCCAGCCGGTCGAGTTCCGCCAGCACGCGTCCGATCTGCGCGTCGGTGTAGCTGGTCGCGGCGTAATACCCGCGCACCAGCTCGCGCGCTTTGGCGTCGGGAATCGGGCCTTCCTTCGGGATGTCGGCGTAACTGCGCAGCTCGCCCGAATTGGTCAGCGCCAGCGCCGGCGCGTCTTTCGGCGCGAATGGATTCTGCGCGAGCGGCACTCTGTCGAGCGGATACAGGTCGAAATACTTCTTGGGCGCCACGAAGGGCAGGTGCGGATTCAGGAAGCCAACGGCAAGGAAGAACGGCTTGTCCTTCACCGCGCGCAGCGTCGCAATGGCCTTGTCGGCCGTCTCGCCGTCGGGCAGCGCGCTGTCGGCGACGTCCGGGTCTTCCCACGACGGGCCGCGCACGGCGTTGTTCGGCGGCGGAATCTTCAGCACCGCGCCGGTCTTCGGGTCGGGTGCGGGCCGCGCGGCAGGCAGAAGGCCTGCGGCGCGCGCCCGCTCGCGCTGCTGCTGCAGGTCGGCGAGCGTTTCGGGCTTGCCGTAACGCGGCTGCGTGGGCGTCCAGTGCGGTACGCTCCAGGATGCGGGATCGTCCAGGCCGCCGTGATAAATCTTGCTGAAACCCTGCGTGTGGTAGCCGTGCCGTTTGAAATGCTCAGGCAGCGTCACCACGTCCGGGATGGTCGCGCGGAAGTGCGTCTGCAATTCGTAAATCTTCGTCGTGTCCGGACGGCGGCCGGTCAGCACAGAGGTGCGCGACGGCGAGCAGACCGCCTGCTGGCAATACGCCTGCGTGAAGACGGTGCCGCGCCGCGCGAGCGCGTCGATACTGGGCGTGCGAATCAGCGGCACGTCGTAGGCTCCCGCCTCGGGGCGCAGATCGTCGACGGCGATCATCAGCACGTTCAGTGTGCGCGCCGCTTGTACGGCTGGTTTGGTTTGTGCTCGCGCACGCGGTTGCGAGCCGGCCAGCGCGAGCGCCGACAGGGCGACTAACGTCAGTGGCCAATTCGCAGTAGCTCTCAGCCGGACTTTCAAGATGTCCCCCATCACGGGGCCGTCAACGCCCCGTCGTCGGGTCGGTTGCGTGGATAGTGTCGTGGCGGGGGCGCGATGTCAACGACACCGGCTTTGGTCTGTGCTCCCGCTCCGGCTGACCGCCTCCGCCGGTCCCCGCGTGCAAGAGTCGCCACTGGACAGTCCCTTCGCCGCCGGGCAGCGCGATGTCGTCAACGATTGCGCCGGGCTTCAGCAGGAAGTTGCCGAACCCGATCGCGGCGCAGACAACCGGCTGGGCGTTCTGCTGAGCGGAATGAACAACAAGGGCTTCGCGAGAGGTATCGACGGTTGGATCGGTCGCGATTGACGCCGTTGTGGCTTCTGACCGCGCCGGCGCGACATAGAAAGTCCCTTCGCGACATATCAGGAACTATCGAAGACCGCGTCGTTCGCACCCCGCTGTCGCGTCCGGGCGTGCGCGTCCGGAAGGTTGCGCCCCGTATGGGCGTTGGGGCCACCGAGCGCCATCGCGAAGAACCCCTCCTGGGTGTGCTTGAGCCGGTCGATATCGACCCTGGTTTAGAACAACGGGCTGAGCGTCGGGTCGGCAAGCACCCGCGGGTACAACGCGTCGAGCGCGGCGCGGATAGCCGGCGTGCCGCCAATGTCATCGTACGGGGCCATGTCGATATCTCCTTGCCTGACAGACCGGCATCGTGGATATGAAGCTGCTCACCGGGTGACGGTCACGCGCAGGAACGTCGCCGGAATCGACGTCGCGCCTGCGGCCTGGCTCTGATTCTGGCGTTCGAACAGCGCCTCGAGTTCCTGCTGGAGTTCCGCGGATTTGCCGTTCTGTTCCGCGGCGGCGAACGCGTTCATCGTCGGGCCGTAGTAGTCCCGGAAGTCGGCAACGAACGCGGCCGGGGTGCCTGCCGACCGAAACGTAAACGTGTCGCGGGCAAACGCGATCCGCTCGGCGGGGATGCCCGCGGCCACGAAGCGTTCGCTCACGTTGGCCTCGATCCCCCACGTCATCGGGCTGACAAAGCCCTCGGGCGGTGGCGGTGAATAGGAGGAGCTGATCTTCAGAATCTGTGCGACGAGCGTCGGATCGCCGGGAATCCAGTTCCCCATGACGATGCGGCCGCCGGGCCGGGTCACGCGCACCATCTCCTTCGCCACGTCGAACGGTTTGGGCGCGAACATGGCTCCGAAGATGCTGACCACGAGGTCAAAACTCCGATCGGAGAGTTCATTCAGATTGGTGGCATCGCCTTCCTGAAACCGGCAGTTCGTCAAGCCCTCTGCCTGCGCGCGTCTGTTCCCGGCTTCGACAAGATTGCTCGCGATATCGACGCCGAGCACGTCGGCGCCCTGTTTGGCCGCCGGCAGGGCCGTCGTCCCGTCGCCGCATCCGAGGTCCAGCACCTTCAATCCCGGGGTGATGCTGAGTCCGGCGACCACCGCCTCTCCGCTCTCTCGCATGCTCGCGGCGATCCTGGTGAAGTCACCCTTTTCCCACAGTGCTTTGTTCGGATTCATGTGATGTTGTCCCCTCCAGGGCGGCGGCGCGTCATGTAACGCGATGAGAATCTTGATGGCGACCTGACGTGTCGGCTTGGTGTCGGTCGCAGAAACACCCGGCCCATGCCGCCTTCGCCAATCTGCGCGACGACTTAGTAGACGCCGAGGCGGGTGCCGGGCGTGTGGGCAAGTGGCTGATTATATGGCCGTGAGGCGTCTGGGTGGAGTCGGTTCCTCCTGAGTGACGGGCGAACTGCTCGACCGCGTGGAGATACGTCGAGATGGTCGTCGGCGCGTAGTTGCGACGCTGGAGCTCCTCCAGCATCATCTGGCGGCAATGGGTCACAAGACACCTCCTGTGACCCCCACCCTACCCCGACGATCGAGCGAGGCTCACGCGGAGCGTCCGCCGCGCCAGCGGCTTGGTCCTA
>JALZOC010000303.1 GCA_030857365.1 Acidobacteriota bacterium | reverse complement strand
AATGAGGCCGCGGTCAACGCCGCCACCGCCTACGCGAAAGAGGCCCGGCGCTTCGATCGGGTCCCGCTCCCGCCGCTGGAGCGGCGGCAGATGGACGTCCTCAAGAACTCCCTCACGATGTCGGCGCCGCCCGATCCGAAGGACGCGGAGGCGCTGACGCGTCTCGTCGCCTCGATGGAAAGCGCGTACGGCAGCGGCAAGTACTGTCCCGACAACGTGACGGGCGATGCCTGCCTCGACATCGAGGAGATCACGAAGATCATGGCCGAGAGCCGCGATCCGGAGCGGCTCCGCGACGTGTGGGAGGGCTGGCACACGATTTCGGTCCCGTTGAAGAAGGACTATGCCGAATTCGTCAGCCTCTCGAACAAGGGGGCAGCCGCGCTTGGATACCCGGACACCGGCGCGATGTGGCGCGGCAAGTACGACATGCCACCGGACGCCTTCGCGAAAGAGGTCGATCGCCTCTGGGAGCAGCTCCGGCCCCTGTACCTGTCGCTGCACACGTACGTGCGCAGCCGGCTGCACGAGAAATACGGCGCCGTCGTCCCCGAACGTGGCCCGATCCCGGCGCACCTGCTCGGGAACCTGTGGCAGCAGGACTGGACGAATATCTACGACCTCGTCGCGCCTGCCGGCGTGCCCCCCGCGTTCTCGCTGACGGACCGCCTCGTTGCCCGCAAGATCGAGCCGGTCGAGATGGTCAGGATCGGCGAGCGGTTCTTCACGTCACTTGGGTTCGAGCCTCTCCCGAAGACGTTCTGGGATCGGTCGATGTTCACCAAGCCGCGGGACCGCGAGGTCGTGTGCCATGCCAGCGCGTGGAACATCGACGCGGTGGACGACGTGCGCATCAGGATGTGCATCGATGTGAACGGCGAGGACTTCACGACCATCCACCACGAGCTGGGGCACAATTTCTATCAGCGCGCGTACGGCACGCTGCCGATGATCCTGCGCGACAGCGCGAATGACGGCTTCCACGAAGCCGTCGGGGACACGCTGGCGCTCTCCGTCACCCCGGAATACCTGGTGAAGATCGGGCTGCTCGAGAGCGCACCCGACGCGTCGGCGGACACGGGCCTGCTGCTGAAGTCGGCACTCGAACGGCTGGCGTTCCTGCCGTTCGGGCTGCTGGTCGATCAGTGGCGCTGGCAGGTGTTCTCCGGGAAGATAGCCCCGTCGGACTACAATCGGGCGTGGTGGGATCTGAAGCTCCGCTACCAGGGGGTCGCGCCGGCGTCCCCGCGCGGCGACGAATTCTTCGATCCCGGCGCCAAGTATCACGTGCCCGCGAACACCCCGTACTCGCGCTATTTCCTGGCGCGGATCCTCCAGTTCCAGTTCCACCGCGCCCTCGCGCGCGAGGCCGGTTGCACGGCCCCGCTCCATCGCTGCTCCATCTACGGCAACCGCCAGGCCGGACAGCGGCTGAAGGCGATGCTCGAAATCGGCGCATCCAAGCCGTGGCCGGATGCGCTCGAGGCGCTCACGGGGGAGCGCCAGATGGATGCCGGCGCCATGGCCGACTACTTCGCCCCCCTCAAGACGTGGCTGGACGAGCAGAACCGCGGCAAGCCCTCCGGCTGGTGAGGCGGGGGCGCCAGGCTGAAGTCAGAACGCTGGAAGCTGGGAGCTGGAAGCTGGGAGCTGGAAGCTGGGAGCTGGGAGCTGGCAGCTAGAAGCTGTCGAGGAGAACATGTGAAATCGACGGTGCGCGACGTGCTCGACTCGGCGGCGTTCCAGAACCTCGTGATGCGGCGATGGCGCGTGTCGATGGTGTTGAGCGCGCTGCTCTTCGTGCTGTATTACGGGTACATCCTGCTCATCGCCGTCAATCCGGACCTTCTGTCCCGCAGGCTGGGATCGGGCACGACGCTCGGCATCGTCGTGGCGGCGGGCGTCATCGTGGGCGCATGGATCCTGACGGCCATCTACGTCGTCTGGGCGAATCGCCACTACGACCCTGACGTGGCGCGCCTTCGCGCCAGCATGCAGGGGGACTGATCCGCCATGCAGACGACGCTCGGGTCTCCCACGCTGTCGGCGATCCTGTGGTTCCTGGCGATCGTCGTGCTGACGCTCGTCGTCACCTACCTGGCCGCGCGCCGCACGCGATCCACCAGCGATTATTACGCCGCCAGCCGCTCCGTCAGCCCGCTCCAGAATGGCCTGGCGCTGGCGGGTGACTACATGAGCGCCGCGTCGTTCCTGGGCATTGCCGGACTGGTGGCGCTGCGGGGTTACGACGGCATGATCTACGCGACAGGGTGGCTGGTCGGCTGGCCGGCCCTGATGTTCCTCATCGCGGAGCCGCTGCGCAATCTCGGCAAATACACGTTTGCGGATGTCGTGGCGTTCCGGCTGCGGCAGGTCCCGGTGCGCATCGCCGCGGCGTTCGGCGGCATCCTGACGCTGCTCTTCTACGTGCTGGCGCAGATGGTGGGCGCCGGAAACCTGATCACGCTGATGTTCGGAGTGCCTTACGAGTGGGCCGTCATCAGCGTCGGTGCGGTGATGCTCGCCTACGTGCTCTTCGGCGGCATGATCGCGACGACCTGGGTGCAGATCATCAAGGCGATCCTGCTGCTCTTCGGGGTGTCCGTGCTGACCCTGCTCGTGCTGAGCCGCTTCGACTTTTCGCCAGGCCAGCTCTACTCGGCCGTCGCGGAGCGGTACGGCCAGGCCGCGCTCGAACCGGGAGGCCTTGTCTCGGATCCGGTTGACGCCGTCTCGCTCGGGATCGCGCTCATGTTCGGCCTCCTCGGGCTGCCGCACATCCTGATGCGGTTCTACACCGTCCCCGATGCGCGGGCCGCCCGCACGTCCGTCCTGTACGCCACGGGGTTCATCGGGTACTTCTACCTGATCATCCCGATCGTCGGCTTCGGGGCGGCGGCGCTGGTCGGGCGCGACGTCATCACGTCGGTCGACCCGGGGGGCAACATGGCCGCGCCGCTCGTCGCGGAGCTGCTCGGGGGCACCCCGTTCCTCGGCTTCATTGCGGCCGTCGCGTTTGCCACGATCCTCGCCGTTGTGGCGGGCCTCACCCTGGCGGGCGCCAGTGCGCTGTCGCACGACATTTTCACGCACGCGATCAGAAAGGGGCAGGCGTCGGATCATGAGCAGATCCGCGTCGCACGGGGCGCGACGGTCGCGTTCGGCGTACTTGCGGTGATGCTGGGAATCCTCTTCAAGGGCCAGAACGTCGCGTTCATGGTCGGGCTCGCCTTTGCCGTGGCCGCGAGCGCGAACTTTCCCGCGCTGCTGCTGTCGATCGTCTGGCGGAAATTCAATACGGCCGGCGCGGTGTGCGCGATCGCCACAGGCGCGGTGCTGTCGGTGGTGCTGATCGTCCTCAGTCCCACCATCTGGGTGGATCTGCTGCACAACCCATCGCCTCTCTTTCCGCTGCGCAACCCCGCCATCGTCTCGATGCCCGCGGGATTCCTTGCAGGCATCATCGCGTCGCTCGTCGTGAGCGAGCCGGATGCGGAAGCCCGCTTCCACGACGAGAAGCTGCGAACGTACCTCGGCGTCGGGGCGGAGTGATCGTTCGTGCGGGCCCGAACACCCGCATGGGTCCTCGCGATCGGCGTGGTCGTGGGCGGCTGCGGCGACAGCCCGGTGATGCCCCCTTCCCCACAGGCGCCGGTGATTTCCTGCCCAGCGAACATGACCGTCCGGGGTGCCACCGGCGGCACCGCCGAGGTCCTGTTCACTCCGCCGACCACGCTTGGAGGCACGCTCCCTGTTTCGGTGTCGTGCACGCCCTCGTCCGGAACACGCTTCCTGACCGGAGCGACTCCCGTCACGTGCGCCGCCATGGATGCGCAGGGGCGTCAGGCGACCTGCACGTTCACCGTGACACTGGCGCCTCGGCTCCTGGGTGCCACGAGGTTCATCGCGTTCGGCGACAGCGTGACCGCCGGCGAGAACGGTCGCCTGGGGCGGCGGTCCGATGGGTTCGTCGACTTTCCGAACGTCTATCCCACGATCCTGGAAGGGCTGCTGAATGCCGAGTATCCCGATCAGGGCATTGTCGTTTTGAACAGGGGAACCGGCGGGGACCCTGTCGAGCGCAGCGTCGAAAGGCTGCCGGGGGTGCTCGAAATGGACCGCGGCGACGCGCTGCTCCTGCTGGACGGGTATAACAACCTGCTGGCCGAGTGCACGCCGGGCAGCGAGGGAACCGCGGCATGCAGTCGCAAGATCGACGATGTGATCGCCGGCATCCGGCAGTCCATTCGCATTGCCAGGGTTTCGTCCTACGGCATCCGCTACGTGTTCGTGAGCACGCTGACACCCCCCGGTCCATACGTCGGCGGGCGACGGGATCGGCGCATTGCCGCGGAGGCAATCCGCCGGACGAATGCCGCGCTCGCCGCAATGGTGCACGCGGAAGGGGCGACCGTCGTCGACACGCACGCCCGGTTCGTCGGCCACGAAGCCGAATACGTGGATCAGGACGGTCTGCACCTGCGCCCCGCCGGCTACCAGGCGCTCGCCGAAGCGTTCTTCGACGCCATCAGGGAGCGCGTGCCGGCGGAATTCCGGCCTTTGACGATCGCGCCATCGCGATCCTCGCCGTAGAAGCGCTGTGCCTCCAAACGGAGGGCAAGTTAACGATTTTTCCCACTTCTGTAGGGCCACGGACGAAACAGTAATCGGCAGCGTCTTGTCC
>JALZOC010000302.1 GCA_030857365.1 Acidobacteriota bacterium | reverse complement strand
CCGATCCCAGCTCGAAACCTCCCACCAGGCGCTCGCCTCCGCATGGAACGGCAGGATCGGATTCCCCGTCGCGGCGGCCAGCCACATGGCCCCCGGCTGCGCCACGCGGGCAGGGCCGCGCGGGCCGTCGAGCGCAAAGGCGACGGGATGGCCGGCGGCAAGCTCGCGCTTCAACTGCAACAGGGCACGCATGCCGCCTCGGGAGCTCGAACCGGCGACGGTACGGTTGCCCAGGCGCTCGATGACGCGCGCGATCCACTGGCCGTCGAAGTTGGCGCTTGTCAGCGCGACGATGCCGCGGTTGCGGAAGAACCAGGTGGCCGGGAGAATGCGCCCGTGCCAGAACGCAATAATCGGCTGCCGACCCGACCTGATGATCGCGTCGTAGTGCTCGGCCCCTTCGATCTTCCACGTGACGCTTCGGCAGAGCGCATGGATCGCCGGCGCCACTCCAGCCGCGATGAGTCGGGTCTGAAGACGCGGGGACCGACTGAGGGGATCAGGCATGAACTTCGAGCGTGCAGGTTTCAGTCAAGCGCTCCACCTTCTGAACGCATTGCGGTGGATCGCGCTCCCCAGGGCACGCGATGTGCCAAGTCCGCCCTTACCGTCCAACAACTTACCGTAAAGGTGAGTGTCCCCATTTCGGGGACATTCGGCTCGCAGAACCCCGAACCTGAACCCCGAACCTGAACCCGGAACCCCGAACCCGGAACCCGGAACCCCGATTCACATGCCATCGTACTGCGGCCCGCCGCCCCCTTCGGGCGGCACCCAGTCGATGACTTGATAGGGGTCCATGATGTCGCAGGTCTTGCAGTGCACGCAGTTGGAGGCGTTGATCTGCAGCCGCCGCGTTCCGTCGCCGGCGTCCATCATCTCGTACACGCTGGCGGGACAGAAGCGCGTGCACGGGTTGCCGTACTCGGTCCGGCACCGCGTCCCGCAGATGTCGGTGTCGTGGACGATGAGGTGCGACGGCTGATCCTCGGGGTGCCGCGTGCCGGAGTGATGCACGTTGGTCAGCCGGTCGAAGGTGAGCCGCCGATCGATCTTGGCCGGGCGCACAGGCGAATCGATGTCCGGACGCCCATCCTTATAGTACTCGTCAATCTTCGCCATCCGCTCGTAGCCGGCGTGCGCCGGCATCGGGTCCCGGTACCACCACCCGCCGGTCACGAGCGACAGCCCGGAGTAAGCGACCCCTGCGAGGAGCCCGTAGCTGAAGCTCTGGTGCACGTTGCGAACGGGATACAGCTCACGCCGCACGTCGCTTCGATCGATGGCATCTGAGTAGCCTTTGAGCCGCCCCGCCGAGAGGTCACCCGCCCGCACGGCATCGAACGCGCTCTCGGCCGCGAGCATCCCCGTGCGCATGGCGAGATGAATGCCCTTGAGCCGGAGTGAATTCAGAAAACCGCCAGCATCCCCCGCGATCAGCACACCGTCCGCGTAGACGCGCGGGATGGTGTGCCAGCCGCCTTCGGGCAGCGCCTTGGCGCCGTAGCGGACCATCTGCCCGTCGGCGAGCAGCGACGCGACGAGCGGATGCCTCTTGAAGTGCTGAAACGCGATGTGCGGATCGAACATCGGGTCGCGATAGTCCAGCCCACTGACGAAGCCGATGGAGACGAGGTTGTCCGGCATGGCGTAGATGAATCCCCCGCCGAACTCATCGCGCCGGAGTGGATACCCCATCGTGTGAATGACGGTGCCAGCCGCCAGGCGCTCGGCCGGGATCTCCCACAGCTCCTTGATGCCAATCGCATAGAGCTGCGGCGCGCGCCCGGCGTCGAGCGCGAGCCGCCGCACGAGCGCCTTCGTGAGATTGCCCCGCACGCCGTCCGTCAGGATCGTCACCTTCGCGCGGATGTCGACGCCCGGCTCGAACGTGGGCTTCTGTTCCCCGTGCTTCCCCACACCCCGATCGCCGGTGCGCACCCCCACGACCCGATCCCCCTCGTACAGGATCTCTGATGCCGGAAACCCGGTGAACACATCGATGCCCTCCGCTTCGACGAGCCCGCCGAGCCACTTGACGAAGCGATTGAGAGAGATGATGTAGTGGCCGTGGTTCTTCAGGGGCGGCGGGGTGATCGGGAACTTGATCTTCCCGGACCGCGTGAGGAAGTACACGTGATCCCCGTGCACCTCGGAAGCGAGCGGCGCGCCGCGCTCCTTGTAGTCGGGAACGAGCAGACGAAGCGCGGATGGATCGAGCACCGCGCCGGAGAGCATGTGCGCGCCAACTTCGCGCCCCTTCTCGAGCACGGCGATCGACAGGGGCTCGCCCCCCTTTTCCTTCTGGAGCTGCGCGAGCCGCAGCGCAGCCGACATCCCCGCCGGCCCGCCGCCGACGATCAGGACATCGACTTCCAGGCTCTCGCGATTGGTAGCTTCCAGCTTCCAGCTCCCAGCTTCCAGTTTCCAGCTCCCAGCTTCCAGCTCCCAGCTTCGAGCTACTTATTCAGTTCGGCCACGATCGCCGGGACGACCTCAAAGAGATCGCCGGTGATCCCGAAGTCCGCGATCTCGAAGATCGGCGCCTCGGGATCCTTGTTGATGGCGACGATGGTGCGGGAGCCCTTCATGCCGACGAGGTGCTGGATGGCGCCGGAGATGCCGAGAGCCACGTAAAGCTTCGGCGCAACGGTCTGGCCTGAACTGCCGATCTGCCGGTCCATGGGCAGCCAGCCGGCGTCGCAGATGGGACGCGAGGCGGCCAGCTCCGCACCCATCGCCTGCGCCAGCCCCTCGGCAATTTTCAGGTGCTCCTGCCCCTTGATCCCGCGGCCGACGGCCACGATCCGCTCGGCCTGGGAGAGGTCGACGGCCCCCTTCGCTTCCTTGAAGGGGGCTTCCGGTTTCTGCCGGATGGCGGACGCGTCAACGGCGACATCTGCCTTCCGCACGGGAGCTGCACCCGCGCCGCGTCTGGCGGCGTCCGCGCGAAACGCCCCGATCTGCACCGTCACCAACTGTGGCGCGGGACCGGTGGCCTCGACATCTGCGCTGAGCTTCCCCTGAAACACCGGACGCACGTACACATGCCGATCGCCATCCTTCTTGACAGCGGTAACATCGGTCACGAGCGGACGACCAAGGCGTGAGGCCAGCGCGGGGGCGAAGTCGCGCGTCTGGTAGGTGTGCGCGAAGAACACGTGCGACGGCTGCTCCTGCCCGACGAGCGCAGCCAGCCCCGACACGTACCCGTCGGACGTGTACCCGCCAAGCGCAGGCGCGTCGAGCACGATCACTTCGGCGGCGTCCGCCGCCGCCATCTCCGACGCGGCAGCCTCGCTACCGGCACCGAGCACCACGACTTTTACCGGCCCGCCGGCCTGCTGGGCCGCCGCCACGGCTTCCCACGTCGCGCGGTTCAACCGCCCGTCCCGCTGCTCCGCAACCACCAGGATCATGCTCAGATCACCCTCGCGTCGTCGCGCAGCCGTGCGACGAGCTCCTTCGCGGCTTCCGCGGGCGACCCCGCGATCATCTGCGTCTTCTTCCCCTTCTCAGGAAAATACACGCTGAGGATCCGCTGGGTCGGTTCCGCCACCGCCGCAGGCGGCACCTTGCGAACTTCCTTCTTCTTCGCCGCCATGATCCCCTTGAGCGTCGCATAGCGCAGCTGGTTGATGCCGCTCTGGATCGTCAGGAGCGCGGGCATCGGCAGCGTCATCCACTGGAACCAGCCCCCTTCGAGCTCGCGCTTCACGCGCAGGACGCCGTCCGCGACCTGCACTTCCATGATGATCGTGGCGTGCGGCATCCCCAGCTTCTCCGCGAGCACGACACCCACCTGCCCGAAGCCCTGGTCGTCCGACTGCAGGCCCGTGAGCACGAGATCGAACTGCTCGTCGCGGATCGCCGCGGCCAGGGCCTCCGCCACGGTGAACGCGTCGGCCGACACGAGCCCGTCGGATTCGACATGAATGGCGCGGTCCGCACCGCGCGCCAGCGCCTCGCGGATGACCTGGCCCGCACGGGCCGGTCCCGCGGAGCAGACGACCACTTCCCCGCCGTGCTTCTCCTTCAGCCGCAGCGCCTCTTCGAGCGCGTAGGCATCCGGCTCGTTGAGCTCGAAGCTCGCGTCCTGGTCGCGAATCCACGTCTTCGCCTCATTGACGCGAAGCTGCCACTCGCGCGTGACGACCTGTTTGATGCAGACTGCGATTTTCATCTGTTTCCAGCTACCAGCTTCCAGCTTCCAGCTACATCCGATGTCCCGGGTGAACCTTCGTCAATGTCGAGGCGCGAGCCGCCAAACCCAGAGAGCTGGAAGCTGGTAGCTGGCAGCTATATTTGTTATTTGCCAAACCGCTTGAACAGCAGGGCGGCGTTGGTGCCGCCGAATCCGAACGAGTTCGACAGCGCGAACTCAACCTTCGCGGCGCGCTTCGTGTTCGGCACGTAATCGAGATCGCACTCAGGGTCCGGCGTCTCGTAATTGATTGTGGGCGGAATGATCTGATTGCGGATGGCGAGCACCGTGATGCCCGCCTCGAGGCCGCCGGCCGCGCCCAGGAGGTGTCCCGTCATCGACTTGGTGGACGAGATCGCGAGCTTCCTGGCGTGCTCGCCGAAGAGCCGCTTGATGGCCAGTGTTTCGAGCTTGTCGTTGAACGGAGTGGACGTGCCGTGCGCGTTGATGTAATCGACCTGCTGGGGCTGCACCCCGGCATGAGTG
>JALZOC010000301.1 GCA_030857365.1 Acidobacteriota bacterium | reverse complement strand
CGCATCCCGAGTGCACGTTCGACGTCGTGCAGGCGGCGGATTGCAGCGGGTCGACCGAGTACATCATCAACACCGTCAAGGACAGTCCGGAAGGCAGCGTCTGGGCGGTGGCAACCGAGGTCCATCTCGTCAACCGGCTCCGCCACGAGGTCGAGCCCGGCCGCACCGTGATCACGCTCGATCCGTTCGGCTGCCTGTGCTCGACGATGTTCCGGGTCTCGCCGAATCACCTGCTGTGGATCATGGAAGGCCTGCTCGAAGGGCAGGTGCACAACCAGATCGTCGTTCCGGACGAGCAGAAGCGGGGAGCCAAACTCGCGCTCGACCGCATGTTGGAAGTCTGAGAGGTCGCCCCGCCGGTGCCCGCGGTGGCCGTCGCGAATGAAGATTGTGGCGGCGGCGGCCACACGCGTTCGACCGCGAGGTTCTCCCCGAGCGCACTCGCCCGGGCTGCTCACGGGGGTGACGACGGCAATGCGCCGTATGCCCGGAACGCGGTATAAAGGGCACCATCGATGGAGTCGGGCAGGCAATCTTTCGGCAGTGCAGAGTCGTGTCGCTGACGCCCGGCTTCCGGCTCGGCCGCTATGAGGTGGTCTCGCCCATGGGAGTGGGTGGAATGGGCGAGGTCTATCGCGCGACGGACACCAGGCTTGCACGCACCGTGGCGTTGAAGGTGCTGCACGCCCGGCCTGACGCGGCGGAAACTGGTCGCCAGGTCCTGGATCGTGAGGCTCGCGCCGTCGCCTCGCTCAATCACCCGCACATCTGCACGCTTTACGACGTGGGCTGCGAGGGCGCCGTCGAGTACCTGGTGATGGAGTGCCTCGAGGGAGAAACCCTCGAAGATCTGCTGCGGGCCGGCCTGCTCCCACCTGCTCGAGTCGTGACCTACGCTCGACAACTTGCCAGCGCGCTCGCGGCTGCGCATGCGAAGGGCGTCGTCCACCGCGACATCAAGCCGGCAAACCTGTTCATCACGACCGATGGCACGCTGAAGGTCCTTGATTTCGGGATTGCCAAGACCGCTCTGTCGGATCCGCTGAACGACCAGACGAGGCGCCGCACCACCCAGCCCGGCACGTTCGTCGGCACGGTGCGGTATGCCGCTCCGGAACAACTGCGCGGGGAGCCGATCGACCCCCGGACCGACATTTTCGCGGTCGGCGCGGTACTGAGCGAGCTTCTCTCCGGCCGCGCCCCTTTCGCCCGTGCCACGGCGGTGGACACGATGAGCGCGATCCTGCACGAAGATCCGCCCGTGCTGCCGCAGTCCGTGCCGCAGACGCTCGCATCGGCGATCGCCCGCTGCCTGGCGAAGAATCCCGCGCGCCGCTATCAATCGGCGATCGAGCTGCTGCAGGCGCTCGAGACCCCGTCGCCGGCGCCCGTCGCCGCGATGCCGTCAATCGCGGTGCTGCCGTTTGCGGATCTCAGCCCCGCCCACGACCAGGAATATTTCTGCGACGGCATGGCTGACGAGCTCATCGCCGCGCTGATGAGCCTCGATGGCGTGCGGGTGGCCTCGCGCTCGTCCGCCTTCCAGTTCAAGGGGCAGCCGGGTGACGTGGGAGAAATCGGGCGGCGGCTCAAGGTGAACAACGTGCTCGAAGGGAGCGTTCGCCGCGCGGGCAACCGGTTGCGGGTCACGGTGCAGCTCACGGACGTCGCCGAAGGCTTCCAGATCTGGTCTGCCCGCTACGACCGGGCGTTGGATGATGTCTTCGCCGTCCAGGACGAAATCGCGCGGGCGATTGTCGAGCGGCTGAAGGTCAGCCTGCGGCGCGGCGACGCACCGCTTGTGACGGCGGCAACGAGCAACATCGAGGCATATACCCTCTACCTGAAGGGCCGCTACCTGCTCTTCAAGCTGACGCTGGACGGCCTCAGGCAGGGCATGGAGCATCTGAAGCGCGCGGTTGCCGTGCAGCACGATTACGCCGAGGCCTATGCGAGCATGGCGTACGGTTACCTGCTGCACGCGCTGTTCTCGCTGGCCGCTCCGCGGACCGTCATGCCGCTCGCGAAGTCGGCGGCGGAGGACGCGCTCCGGCTGAACCCGAATCTGGCGGAAGGGCACCTTGCGCTCGCCACCGTGCGTCACTGGTACGACTGGGACTGGACGCCCGCCGAGTCGGCATACCGGCGCGCGATCGAGCTCTCACCGGCCGACGGTAACGCACGGTTCAACTACGCGGAGTTCCTGATTTCGCGATCCCGCTTCGACGAGGCGATCGACGAGGCGGGCCGCGCCATCGAATGTGACCCAGTCTCTCCCATTGTGAACCGCGCCATGGGCGACGCACTGTACGTCTCCGGCCGCTTCGATGAGGCCATTGCGCACGCCGAGCGGGCGATTGCCATGGAGCCGACGTTCTTCTCGACGTACTGGGTTCTGGGCCTGTCGCTGGCAGGGCAGGGCCGATTCACGGCGGCCGTGGAGGCGTTCGACCGGGCGCGTCCTTTCGCCCACGGAGATGCGCCGCTTGAAGGCTTCCTGGGATGGGCCGCCGCGCTCGCCGGCGACCGCGCCCGTGCAGCCACGATTGCCCGGGAGCTCGAAAGCCGCCGTGCGGCAGGTTATCTCGCCGCGTCGAACATCGGAATCGTTCACCAGGGCCTTGGCAATCTCGACGAGGCGATGCGCTGGTACGAGCAGGCATTTGCCGACCGCTCGGGAGAGTGCGTGTCCTACTTGAACAATCCGCATTTCGCGGCGGCCCGCGAACATCCGAGGTTTCAGGCGCTGTTGGCGCACATCGAATCCGGCGTTGGGGAGCCACGGTGACGCGCGAACGATTCCTCGTCACGCTGCTCGGGGTACTGCTCGCCGGCAGCATCGGGCTGCACGTCCACCACCTGCTCACCGGCTCCCAGACGTTCTGGATTGGTGTGACGCTGCTCATGACCGTGTTCTGCCTGGCGAGCAGCATGCTCCTGCTTGGTGGCGCCGGCACGGCGGTGTTCTTTCTCGTGGGCATCTCGCTCGGGCTGTGCTTCGAAGCGATGTCGATTCGCACGGGCTTTCCGTTTGGCCGCTATTACTACACGCCGCTGTTCGGACCCGGGTTGTTCGAGGTGCCGTTCATCATTCCGCTCGCGTGGTACGTGATCGTGTACCTGGGGTACGTGATCGCGAACCTCATGATCGAGCAGGCGCCAGTCGGCGCAGGCGGGGGGATCCTTCGCGCGGTATGGCTTTCCCTGATCGGCGCAGGCGTCGTCACGGCCTACGATCTGGCGGCCGATCCATTTATGGTGAGGAAAATCGGCGCGTGGGTCATGATAGAACGCGGGGATTACTTCGGCGAACAGCTGCGCGGATTTGCCGGCTGGACGCTCGTATCGTTCCTGATCGCCGTCATTGCCCGTGTGTTGAATCGATGGCTCCAGGCTCGACCCGTCTCACCACCTCCACTGCTCGCGGCTGCGTACCCGGTGGCCGCTTACGGAATGTGGTGGCTGTTCTTCTCGGTCGCCGGGTTTCCCAGGGGCACGAGAGTCATCGCGGTGTACGCGATGGGAATCCCGACCCTTGCGGCGATCTCCGGGCTCGTGAGATGGCACGGCAGCTCCGCCGCGCGGCGCCAGACGGGACGCGCGTAACGCGCGCCCTGCGAGCCCTGGCGCTTTGTGGCGGCCTGCTCATCTCCGGGGCCGCAGATGTGCACGCGCAGAGCGCCGTGCCGCTGAGCGGCCGAGTGGTGCGCCAGGACGGCAGCCCGCTGGCCGGCGTCATGGTGCTGCTTCAGGAAACAGGCGCCCTGGAGTGGACGACAGTAGAGGGCCGGTACCGCTTCTCGCGCGTGAGGCCGGGCGCCTACACGCTGCTCCTGAGCCTCGCGGGCTACTCAGTGAGCCGGGCGGTCTCCATCTCCGCAGAAACCCCGAGCCTTGAGGTCGAGACGGTCGTGGACTGGCCGCTGTCCTTCGTGGAGACAGTGGTGGTCGCCGCGCCTTCGAAACAGCTCGAGCGCCTGGCGGATGCGCCGGCGGCGGTCTCCGCGATCGACGCCCTCCAGATTGCGCGCGAGGGGGGCCACGGACAGCTGCCGTTGCTGCTTGCCGCCAGCCCCGGGGTGCAGGTGGCGCAGAGCGGACTGTTCGACTTCAACGTCAACGCGCGAGGGTTCAACGAGATGGTGAACCGCCGGGTCCGCATCGAGGTGGATGGGCGGGAGACCTCACAGCCCCACGTGCTCGGCAACACCGACTGGGCGAGCCTTGCGGGCGCGCTCGATGAATACGAGCAGATCGAATTCGTCCGGGGCCCGGGCGGGGCCCTCTACGGCACCGGTGCCCTCAATGGCGTCCTCAGCCTGCGGTCGAAGGATCCGGCCGCGAGCCGCTCCGGGCGGGCGCGGATCACGGTGGGCGAGCTCGGCACGGTCCGAATCGACGCGCGGGATGCAGTGGCGGCCGGCAGGGGATGGTTCCTGAAGGGGACCGGCGGATACCAGCAGAGCGGCGACTTTGCGGTATCGCGGGTGTCCGGCGTGGAGTACGAGCCGGATCTGTTGCCGCGGGAAGCAGCGCCGCTCTCGCTCGATCGTTCGAGCGTGGGGTACGGCAGCGTGCGGGCGGACAAGTACTTCAGCCGTGGCGAAGTGCTCGTGTTCGAAGGTGGGAGCGCCCATAAGAGAGGCCCCGTCACGGTGACGAATCTCGGGCGATATCAGGCGACCGACGCAGACTT
>JALZOC010000300.1 GCA_030857365.1 Acidobacteriota bacterium | reverse complement strand
CGCGACCGAGTCCGGACGGCCGATTCTTTACCGCCAGGAGCGCGTCGGCGAAAATGGGAAGATCTTTACGCTGTGCAAGTTCCGTTCGATGCGAATCGACGCGGAGAAAGGCGGGACGCCGATGTGGGCGACCGCCGGCGATACCCGCGTGACCCGCGTGGGGCGCGTCATCCGGAAGACACGGCTCGACGAGCTGCCGCAGCTGTGGAACGTCGTGCGCGGCGACATGAGCTTTGTCGGGCCGCGCCCCGAACGCCCGTACTTCGTGTCGGAGCTCGCCAAGGACATCCCCTTCTACCAGCAGCGCCACGCGGTGAAGCCCGGGCTGACGGGATGGGCGCAGGTGAAGTACCGATATGGCTCGTCACTCGAGGACGCGATGGAAAAGCTGCGCTACGACCTGTATTACATCAAACACCTGTCGATCTTCTTCGATCTCACGATTGTGTTCGACACGGTGAAGGTCGTGCTTTTCCGCAAGGGCGCCGAGTGAGGTTCGGCCCAGGAAGAACACCGTCGTCCCTTCGGCTGGACCGTACCTCATCGGCACGCTTCTGGCTGTAATGCCGGGGCAGAGCTTTGAGAGGGGCGGCCCCGGACGGCTGCAGGGAGACACGACACATGCAGGGAGTGATTTTAGCGGCCGGCAGAGGCTCACGGTTGAACGGCGCTGCGAGCGATTCGCCGAAGTGCCTCGTGGAGGCGGGTGGGATCACCCTCATCGAGCGGCAGATCCAGGTGCTTCGCCGGGCGGGAATCGAGGAGATCACGGTGGTCGTGGGCTGCCAGGCCGAGCGGGTGCGCCGGGTCTGTGGGCACGGCATTACCTATGTTGAGAACGCGCAGTACTCACAGACCAATAGCATGTACTCGCTTTGGATGGCACGACCTCTGCTGTATGAGGGGTTCGTGGTCCTAAATTGTGACGTTCTGTTCCACCCCGTCCTGCTGAACGACCTGTTGAGCGCGCAGCACGAAAATGCGCTGCTCCTGGCCTACCGGGAAGCCGACGGTACGCCGTACGGCGAGGAGGAGATGAAGGTGCGGGTCCGGGGCGGTCGCGTGACCGACATGTCCAAAACGATGGACCCCGCCGAGGCGGACGGCGAGAATCTGGGCATCGTCAAGTTCGGGCCGCGTGGCGCCGCTGCACTCGTCGAGATCATGGACCGCCTGATCGGTGCCGGGGGCGTTCGGGACTGGGCGCCGCGGGCGTTTGCGGAGTTCGCGAAAACGCAGCCCCTGCACGCGATCGGCACGCGCGGGTTCCCGTGGATCGAGATTGATTTCCCCGAGGACTACTACCGTGCGGTCCGGGACGTGCTGCCGCTCATCGAGGCGGATCGGCTGGCACAGGGCGGCGGCTGGGACGGCCGGACCGAACGCCGCGTCGCACCGGAACGGCGGGGGGCCCTTCCCCCGTCACGGCGCGATACGGCCCTCTTTGCCGACGCATCATGAGACCGACCATCGTGCCCCCGCGTCCGATTTCGGCCTCGGGGATGCGCAGTCCGGAACCCGGAACCCGGAGTCTGGAGCCTGGAAGCCCGAGCCTGAACCCGGAACCTGGAACACAGGCACCGGAGCTTGGAGCGGCGCCCCGCATCGTGGCACTCGGCGGAGGAACGGGTCTCCCCAACGTACTTCGAGGCTTGCGTCCGCTCCTCTACAGCGAGGATGACCGCGCTCACGGCATGGCACCGCGTGACCGTCTCGTGGCGATTGTCGCGACATCGGACGACGGGGGCAGTTCGGGGAAGCTCCGGGCGGCCTTCAACATCATTCCTCCCGGGGATATACGCAACTGCCTCGCCGCGTTGTCTGACAATCACGCGCTGATTGCGGATATTTTTCAGTACCGGTTCGGGGCCGGGGACGGTCTCAACGGGCACACGCTCGGCAACCTGGTGCTCACGGCGCTGGCGGACGTCATGAATGACTTCCCCAGGGCTGTCGAGGTCGCGGCACGGGTGGTGGGCGCACACGGCACGGTTCTCCCCGCCACGAGTGAAGTGGTCACGCTGGTGGCCGAGTTCGAGGACGGACGCGTGCTGACGGGCGAAACGGCGATTGCGGCGGCGGGCGGGCGCATCGTCCGGGTGTCGCTCATCCCGGAGCGCCCACGGTATCTGCCGGAAACGTGCGAGGTGATCCGGCGGGCGGACCTGATCGTTGCGGGGCCAGGAAGCCTGTATACGAGTATTCTGCCGCCGCTGCTCGTACCGCAGGTCGCGGCGGCGATCCGGCAGTCGCCGGGGATCCGCGTGCTCGTGGCCAACCTGATGACGGAACCGGGCGAGACGGACGACTACAGCGTTCTCGAGCACGTGCTGACCATCGAGCGGCACCTGGAGGGGCAGCTGTTCGACTATGTCATCTACAATACCAGCCCCATACCAGCGCATCTCGCCGGGGCGTACGCCGCGCAGCACGCGCTCCCGATCGTGACCGGAACCTTCGAACTGAACGCACTCGAGAAGCTCGGCGTGCACCCGATTGGGGTGCCGCTCGCCTCGGAACATCCGGCAGGCAGGGTCCGCCATCATCCGGACCGCCTCGGCGCGGCGATCACGGCGCTGGCGCGCCGGAAGCTCGGCGCATGGCGCGGCAGAGCGGAGGCGGGAGGCCTCTGACATGTACGAACGTTTTTATGATCTGCGGGAGCGGCCGTTTGCGTTGAGCCCGGACCCTGACTACCTCTACCCGAGCCGGGTCCACCGGGAAGCGCTGGACTACCTGCGCTACGGCCTCGAAAGTCATGCCGGGTTCGTCGTCATCACGGGTGAAATCGGATCCGGGAAGACGACCCTCCTCCAGACGCTGCTGCGGGGACTGGATTCGCAGACGACCGTGGGGCGGATCGTGAACACGATGCTCGAGCCGCGGGAGCTGCTCGAAACGATCATGATTGATTTTGGGCTGGATCCCTCCGGCCGCAGCAAGCCGATCATGCTTCGCGACCTCGCGCAGTACCTGGTCGATCAGCGGCTTGCGGGCCGGCTGATCCTGCTCGTTATCGACGAAGCGCAGAACCTCAGCCTGGCCGCGCTGGAAGAGCTCCGGATGCTGTCGAATCTGGAGACGGAGAAATCGAAACTGCTGCAGATCGTGCTGGTGGGCCAGCCGAACCTGCGAGACAAGCTGGCGGCCCCCGAGCTGGAGCAGCTCCGTCAACGGATCACCGTCAGCTATCACCTCAACCCGCTGGATGCGGACGAAACCGCCAAGTACATCAACCACCGGCTCCGCCGCGCCTCGACGGGTGCCCCCCTGGAGTTCCCGCGCGAGGTGACGGACATCATCCACAGCCGGAGCCGCGGGGTTCCGAGGATCATTAACGTCATATGTGACGCCGCTCTGGTTTTCGGCTACGCTGAAGAGCGGCGCCAAATCGATCCAGCGCTGATGACCGACGTTCTCATGGAGCTCGAGGCCACAGGGGTGCTGCCCCCGGCCCGCAGCGCCGAAGTCGAGAGCGCGCCAGACGACGGGGTCCGCCCGGTGCCCGTGGTGAATTTTCCACCCGTGCCGGTCATGTCCGCCCCGTCCGTCCGCGACGCCGCGCCCGTGCTTCGCGACTTTCCGCCAGCGCTCCGCGAGCCGGCGCCTGCCGCGGCGCAGGCCCCGATCGATCAGGGCGGTCCGTCGTACGCCGCGGCCCGGGCGCTGCTCGAGGAGGCAAAGGCCCGTGCGACGCAACTCGACCAGCGGGAGCATATGCTTCGTCAGCGGGAGCGAGAGCTCGCGGAGCAGCGCCGGGTGCTCGCGGAGGAATACCGGCTGCTGCGCACCCAGCGTCCGGTCGCGCCGGCACCCGCGTCCACCCAGACCGGAGCGGCCGCACAGACGGGCGCACCGGCGCGGAACGCACGGTTCACCCCCCTCCGGCGGGAGACGGCGTGGGCCCGGATCAAGCGGCTGATGCTGGGCAGCACCCGGTCGGTGCTGGAAGAAAACTGATCGCATTGTGATTTGCATTCCGAGGAGCTATTTGATGTCCGCGCTCGCAGCCGCCCTTTTGAAGAAGATCGAATCCCGCTCCGCGCGCACAGGCGTGGTCGGCCTCGGATATGTCGGCCTGCCGCTCGCCGTCGAGCTCGCGCGCGCGGGTTTCCATGCGACGGGCATCGATCTCGACGATCGGAAAGTCACCGCCATCAAGGAAGGTCGGTCATACATTCCCGACGTCGCGACCGCGGATGTCATGGCATTCACGCAGGCCGGGAAGCTCGATGCGACCACAGATTTTTCAATCGTGGCGGAACTCGACACGATCAACATCTGCGTGCCGACACCGCTCCGCAAGACGAAGGACCCCGACATGTCCTACATCGTCTCGGCGGTCGAGGCGATTGCGAAGCACCTGCACACGGGTATGCTGATCGTGCTCGAGTCGACCACCTACCCCGGCACGACCGACGAAGTGGTCCAGCCGATTCTGGAGGCGACGGGGCTCAAGGCGGGCGTCGACTTCTTCATCGCGTTCTCACCCGAGCGAGTCGACCCGGGCAATCCGAATTTTCAGACTCACAACGTGCCGAAGGTCGTCGGCGGACTGACGGCGGACTGCGCCATGCTCGCCGGCGCCCTGTACGGGACCGCGATCGACACCATCGTACCGGTGAGCTCCACCCGCGTGGCGGAGATGGTCAAGCTTCTCGAGAACACCTTCCGCGCCGTCAACATCGGGCTCGTGAACGAGCTCGCGCTGA
>JALZOC010000299.1 GCA_030857365.1 Acidobacteriota bacterium | reverse complement strand
GCGCTGGCCGGGACGGTGGGGGCGTTCCTTCTCGAACGCCGGACGACCGCCGTGGCCGTGGCGACGAGCTGCTCGCCGGTACAGACGACGCCGTCGACGAAGTCCATCCGCCGGCCGGCCCGGTAGCGATCGAGCCGGTGGGCGACGTGGAAGTTCTGCTCGAAGTGGTGCTCGAGCGGGAAGTAGATGAACGGCCGCTTGTTCGCCGTCAGCTCCATCGAGGTCGTCAATCCGCCCTGCGCCACCGCAAGGTCGCAGGCGGCGAGGTGTCGGTAGAGGTTATGGACGTAGGGCCGGACCTCTAGACCGTCGTGGCTGGGCAGGGACGCCGCGTCGATTCGGGGTCCCGTGACGACGACCATGCGCAGGTCGGGCATGGTCGCCTTGGCCTCCGGGTAGGAGGAGATCACCTTGCGCAACAGGCTCTCGCCGACTCCGGTGCCGCCGACGGTGACAATGCAGACGCGCTCGTCGGGTCGGTAGCCGAGTTCCTCGCGCAACTGACCTCGGTCGTGGAGCGGCGCGGGGTCGAAGCCGGTGACGTACCCGGAAAAGTCGTAGTGCTGCTCGGTCCATTCGCGGATCAGCGGTAGTCCGGGGCCGAGGCGGGCGCCGACGCAGTCGTCGGGGTTGCCGACGAAGATTGCCCGGTCGCGGACCTGGGGGTGATCGGCAACGTGCTCGATCATCTCTGCGTTGTAGTCGGCGGTCAGTTCGGCCTCGCGCTCACCGCCGTCCGGCATCGGAAGGAAGCCGACGAAGTCGGTCAACCATGCGTAGTTCGCTCGCTTCAGCTCCGGGTGCTCGTGCAGGAAGTGGTCGACGTCCCAGCCCTCGTCGGCGATCCAGAGGTCATAGTCTGTGTCGTTGACGACATCGTGGAACAGCATGAAGTTGGCGACCAGGATCTCGTCCATCTCGCGGTAGGCCTGGAAGCAGTGGAGGTCGTGTTCGGCCGACTCCGACTCGAAGTGCGCCGACTCGCTCGCCATGTGTTCGCTGGCCGGGTGGATCCGTTCCCCTTCGGCTTCGAGCACCTTCGTCACCGGATGCTGGGCCAGCCAGTCGATCTCGAGGCCGGGCACGAGCTGGCGCAGCTCCTTCGCGATCGCCACGTCCCGCAGGGCATGGCCGAGCCCGATCGGAGAGGACACGAACAGCGCTCGCTTCATCGCGCGGCTCCGCGTGGATGACCTGCGGACTCGTCACTTCGGCCTCGAAGCGAATCCACGAACTCTCGCACGGCGAGGTTCACCACCACCGGATAGCGGCCGCCCGGTAGGTGACCGGCACCTGGCACGACGAACAGCCTTCCGCCGGTCAGCTCAGCGAGTCGCGTGCCCCATTCGAGGGGGACGGTGAGGTCACACTCCCCGTGGATGACCAGCACAGGCTGGGAAACGCGGCCGCAGAGAGCACGAGCGGCCGCCACGTCACGAATGCAGTCCCCCATGAACGAGTCGGCCGCTGCCTGCGCCCCGGTGCTCGTGTTCCATGCGATCGTGTCTTCGATCTGCTTGGTCGCGTGCGGGTCGGTGGCGACGATCTGCGTCACGAACCACTCGGTGAACCCGTCGTAGTCATCAAGCATGCCCTGCCGGCTGAACCTGTCGGCAGCCTCGAGCGGGTTAACGCGACGGCTGAAGCGCTGCAGATCTCGCGACCGGATGAGCTGCCGCCCGCCCGCAAGGGACGCGCGGACCGCACGTCGCTGTCGTGCTCCGGCGCTCGGCTCCTCGAACGTGGACCAGATCGAGTCGAGCGGAAGCCATGGCGAGAGCGGGACCATCGGTGCTGCGGCGACCACCGCCTCGACCCGTGCCGGATCGTCACCGGCGAGCGCCAGAGCGGTTTGCGCTCCTCGCGACTTCGCGAGCATCACCACCGATCGCGCGCCGGCTGCGTCCATGACCGCGACCGCGTCCGCAGTGTGCTCACGCAGGGCGTAGGCACTGGTGCCGCCAGGTCGGTCGGAGCGGCCGGTTCCCCGCGGGTCAAAGGCGATGATGCGGAAGTGTCGGGAGAGATAAGGGATCTGTGCCTTCCAACTTCGCAGCGGCAGGCTCCAGCCGGGAATGAGCATGATCGTGGTCTCCCCGGCCCCGTAGACCTCGTGCCAGAGCCGCACACCATCGCGCTCGACATAGCCCTCGCGATCGGGTTCGCGCGCCCTCACGACAGGTTCCAGACGAACTCGTGGGGGAAGACCGGGAAGCCCTCGATCTCGCCGAAAGCCGATGTGAGGGCGGGAAGCTGGCTGCGGTACGCCGACACGGCGACGAGCTTTCGCTGCCGTTCCGGGGCGCCCAAACGATGGATATCAGGTCGCGTCATGGTCAGGCCCGCCTCCCTGAATCGTTGATCCCACTGCTCGGCGACATCCGGACCAGCCTTCCTCTCGTCGTCCCACGCAGGCCATCCCAGCCGCACCGCATGGGGATGATCGGCATAGAGACGCAGTGACTGCCCGGAGGCGGCCAGCTCGAGTGCGGCGTCTCGGACTCGTTCGTGGTCGTTGTGTTCTCCCAGTGCGGCGGGAGCGTAGACGACTGCCTCGGGGTCGATCAGCTCGCGCAGCCTGGAGGCGATCTCCTCGATTGACTGGCCAGGCGGCTCGTACTGTTCGTCCAGGAAGTCGAGGCTGATCGCGGCGCGGCCCGCGACGGCAAGCGCTTCGCGATCCTCCGCACGACGCTCTTCCATTCTCGCCGCCGAGTCCATCGCTCCCGTCAACCGATCCCACCAGTAGGGGCCGGAGCCGGGAGGGGGAGAGCCGGCGAACACATTGATCACGCAGACCTCACCGGACCCGCACAGAAGGTGCCAGCACGACAGCACCGCGTCATCGAGGTGTGGCGACAAGATGACTGCGGGCGGGCGCTCCATGTCTGGCAACGTAGACCGCAGGTGGATCGGCCTACCTGTCTTTTTGCACGCAGCCCGGTAAAGATCCGAACCTATACTCCACGCGTGGGAGCCGAGAGATGTCCTGAATGTGGTGGGAGACGCCTCCCCGGAACCCGGTTCTGCGCCTATTGCGGTGTCCTGATCGAGCTCACAGGTGCCCGGTCCTCACCGCGCGATGAGCGGCGCGTGATCACGGCAATGTTCGCGGATCTCGCCGGATCCACCCAGCTCGGTGAGCGACTCGATCCTGAGGACTTCCGTGACCTCACGGGTGGTGCACTGGCGCGGATGGGCGCCGCGATCGAGGAGCTCGGTGGGACCGTTCGCGGCACTGCGGGAGACGGAGTCCTGGGTCTCTTCGGCGCCCCGACCGCTCATGAGGATGACGCCGAGCGCGCCGTCATCGCCGGGCTCAGGTTGGTGGAGGGCATGCGCCCGTACGCCGTCGAAGCTGCCGAACGATGGGGAATCTCGGAGCTGCGGGTGCGCGTCGGCATCGAGACGGGGCTCGCCGTGCTCGGCGAAGTGAGGGCCGGAAGCCAGGTCCAGTACGACGCGAGCGGTGACTGCCTCAACACCGCCGCGCGACTGGAGGGTGCGGCGGAGGACAACGGAGTGCTGGTCGGTCCGCTCACCCATCGGCTCGTGCGTGACGTGTTCGACTGGGGGGAACCTCGCCCGCTGGACTTGAAGGGCAAGGCGGAGCCGGTGCTGGCACGTCACGCCCGGGCGGCACGAGGGAACCACCCTGGGCGCACCCGCGGCGCCGACGAGGGCTCACGGCTGGTTGGTCGAGAACGCGAGCTGGCGCTTGCCGGCGAGATCGTAGCCGAGGTGAACGCGAGCAACCTCAGGACGGTCTTCGTGACCGGGCAAGCCGGCATTGGAAAGACTCGCATCGCGAGGGAGCTTCGCTCCCGGCTCTTGGCTGCCGCAGCGTCCGGCGGCCTCACGCCGACCTGGCTCGATGGCACGTGTCTTTCCTATGGTTCGGACGAGCCCTATCTCCCGTTTCGCCAGGTCCTGCGGCAATTGCTCGGCAGTGCCGATTCCACTGCGGAGGTGCGGGAGGCCCTGGCGACCCAGATCGGATCGCATCGCGCAGACTGCATTGCACCGATGCTGGGTCTGATCCTCGGTCTGACACCGGAGGCTGGTGACGCGCTCGGAACCGTGGCGCCCTCAGCCGATTCGCTGCTGCAGGCCGTGATCGAGGCATTCAGCGAGCTGTTGACTGGACTGGCCGAACGTGGAGTCGTCGCGATCTTCCTCGATGATCTGCACTGGGCCGACGCCGCATCGCTGCGCCTCGTTGAAGGACTGGTCTCGGACATGACCGAGAACATCCCGGTCCTGCTGGTGCTCGCGATGCGCCCCGAGCGAGATCGAGCGGCATGGGGTCTGCGCGACCGCATTCTGGATCGGAATCCGCAGCAGTCGAGCGAGATCAGGCTCTTCTCCCTCGATCGCGATGCCGAGCGCAGGCTGATCTCAGACCTGGTGGGTGAGGGGACGATGCCCGTGGAGCTCGAGGAGCTCCTGCTGCAGCGAGCCGAGGGGAATCCCTTCTATCTCAGCGAGCTGCTGCGCTCCCTTCGCGACAGTGGTGCGATCGTGCCGGCGGGCGAGCAATGGAGCTTCGACCACGACGTCCCCGTTGAGCTACCCGAAACCGTCGAACGCGTGGTGCTCGCGCGCATCGACCGACTCCCTCCGAGCGATCGCGACCTGCTCAACTCGGCTGCGGTCATCGGGCGCGAGTTCGAGATCCCCCTGCTGGCCCGGATCGCAGGAGTGGCCCTCAAC
>JALZOC010000298.1 GCA_030857365.1 Acidobacteriota bacterium | reverse complement strand
GCGGCGGCGTACGTCAGAATCGTCCCGACGATCAATGCCGCGAACACCATGTAGTACATCCGCTTCGGAGCGACGTGACCAGCTGACATGTGTTGAGCCTCAGGCGACGAGGTGGCCGCCGATCAGATAGAGCAGCGGGAACAGGAAGATCCAGACGATGTCGACGAAGTGCCAGTACAGGCCCGACACCTCGACGGGGGTGTAGTAGTTTTCGTCGAACTGGCGCCGCCACGCCATGATCCCGACGACGGTCATGATCCCCAGGCCGATGACCATGTGCAGCGCGTGCAGGCCCGTCATGCAGAAGTAGAGCGAGTAGAACATCTCCGCCGCGGCCGGGTGCTTGCCCTCCCAGACGAAGTTCGGGCCGGGCACCAGGTGATGCGTGAACTTGTCCCAGTACTCGATGGCCTTGACGCCAAGGAATGCGGCCCCGAGAACCATCGTCGCGGCAATCCAGAACACCTGCGTCTTCGGCGGCGCGCTCGTCTGCGCGGCACGCACCGCAAGCGCCATCGTGAGCGAGCTGACGATCAGGACGATCGTGTTGGCGGCGCCCCAGAACACGTTGAGGTGATGGCTGGCCTCGGCAAAGCCCTCCGGCGAGGCCGTCCGGTAGACGAGGTAGCACATGAACAGGCCGCCGAAGAACATGATTTCGGTGACCAGGAACACCCACATGCCGAGCGTCGACGCTTCGGCCTGCTGCCCCATGTCGTCGAAATGGTGCTGCAGCTTCGGATGGCGTACCACGTCGTCCCCGCCGGCGTGCACCCTGTCGACGTGCACGGGCGGCTGGTGCCTCGGTCCCGGATAGTGCTCCGACCAGTGACCCTCAGACAATCCCGGCCTCCTTGCTGGGGGCGTACTGATGCGTGCCGTGCGTGACGATCGGCGTCTCGTGGAAATTCTCGGTCGGCGGCGGCGACGGGATCTCCCATTCGAGCCCCTGCGCGCCCCACGGGTCCGAGGGTGACGGAGCGCCCTTGAAAAGCGACCAGGTGAAATACACCATCGGGAGCACGTAGCCGATCGAGAGGATTGACGCGCCCAGCGTCGAGGCCACATTCAGCACCTGGAACTCGTCCGGGTAGGCGTGATAGCGGCGCGGCATGCCCAGGTACCCGGCGACGAACTGAGGAAAGAACGTCAGGTTGAAGCCGACGAATACCATCAGCGCCGCGAACTTGGCCCACGGTTCCGAGTAGAGCCGGCCGCTGATCTTCGGCCACCAGTAGTGCAGCCCCCCGAGATACCCCATGATGGCGCCGCCGACCATGATGTAGTGGAAGTGCGCGACCACGAAATACGTGTCGTGCATGTGGATGTCGAGCCCCATCGCCGCCAGGAAGAGTCCCGTCAGCCCGCCGATCGTGAAGAGGCCGAGGAATCCGAAGGCGTACAGCATCGGCGAGTCGAGGCTGACCGATCCCTTGTAGATCGTCGCCGTCCAGTTGAACACCTTGATCGCCGACGGAATGGCCACCAGGAAGCTCAGGATCGAGAAGATCATCCCGGCATAGATCGACTGTCCGGACACGAAGAGATGATGCCCCCAGACGAGGAACCCGATGATCGCGATCGCGAGCGACGAGAACGCGACGAAGGAGTAGCCGAAGATGTTCTTTCGCGAGAAGGCCTGGACGATCTCGCTGATGACGCCCATCGCCGGCAGGATCATGATGTACACCGCCGGGTGCGAGTAGAACCAGAACAGGTGCTGAAAGAGGATCGGATCGCCGCCGAGCGCCGGGTCGAAGATCCCCATGTGCAGCACCCGCTCGGCTGCCACCAGGAGGACGGTGATCGCGATGACCGGCGTGCCGAGGATCATGACGAGGCTCGTCGCGTACATCGACCAGACGAACAGCGGCAGCCGGAACCAGGTGAGACCTGGGGCCCGCATCCGGTGCACCGTGACGATGAAGTTCAGCCCGGTGAGGATCGACGAGAACCCCGTGATGAAGATGCCGAGCGCGGCGGTGATCACGTGGCTGTTCGCCGCCGCGGTGCTGTAAGGCGTGTAAAACGTCCAGCCGGTGTCGACGCCGCCGCTGAGCGCCGCGACAAGCGTGAAGATCCCGCCCAGGACGTAGATGTACCAGCTCAGGAGGTTGATGCGCGGGAACGCGAGGTCCTTCGCCCCGATCATGATCGGGATGAGGAAGTTGCCGAGCACCGCGGGAATCGACGGAATCAGGAAGAAGAAGACCATCACCACGCCGTGCATGGTGAACATCTTGTTGTACGTGTCCGACGTCATCACGTCGCCCGCCGGCGTCAGCAGTTCCAGCCGGATCATGAAGGCGAACAGCCCGCCGAGGAAGAAGAACCCGGTAATCGACGCGAGATACAGCAGCGCGATGCGCTTGTGATCTCTCGTCAGCAGCCACGACGCCAGCCCGTGGCCGTTGTTGATGTAGTTCAGGGTTTCCATAGTGTCCGTTCAGCTGCGAACCGGGGTCCCGCGCAACGCATTGTTCTTATCTGTTTGCCGGCGCCGTGGCCCCCGCGGGCGCCCCGCCAGGCGTGCTCAGCGACTTGATGTAAGCGAGGAGCTGCATCAGCTGCTCTTCCGAAACGAGCCCCTGGAATGTCGGCATGATCGGCGGGAAGCCGGCGACGATCTTCGCCTGAGGATTCAGGATCGATTCCCGGAGATACGCCTCGTCGGCGACGACGGTGGCCCCACTCTGCAGCGTCACGGTGGACCCGAATTTATTCGTGAGCAACGGCGCTTGAAGGGTGGCGCCCTGACGATGGCAGGCGATGCAGCCCTGGCTCTGGAACAACCGTTCGCCGGCGGCCGCCGGCGTGTCCGACGCGCGGCCGCCCCCCAGCCACGTCTGGAACTCGGTCGGCTCCATCACGACGATCGTCCCGATCATCCCCGAGTGCCTCGTCCCGCAATACTCGGCGCAGAACAGGTGATAGCGGCCGGGCTTCGACGCGGTGAACCAGAGCATGTTGTATCGTCCGGGGATGACGTCGGCTTTCACCCGGAAGGCGGGGATGAAGAAGCTGTGGATGACGTCCTCGGAGCCCATGATGAGCTTGACCGGGCGCCCGACAGGCACGTGGAGCTCGTTGATATCCCGCTGCCCCCCCAGGTGTTGGACCTTCCACATCCATTGCTTCCCGACGACGTAAACCTCCATCGCGCCAGCGGGAGCTCGGTAGAGGTCGAAGAACACCTTGGCGCCCCAGGCGAACATCACCATCGTGATGAGGAACGGGATGACCGTCCACAGCAGCTCGAGCGCGAGCGAACCGTGGATGGCCGCGCCGACCTCGTCTTCGTGGCGGCGCCGGTACTTCACGGCGAAGAGCACGACGAGCCCCGCGATGAGCAGGGAGAAAAACGCGGTGACGGCCAGCATGAAGAAGTAGATGCCGTCGACCTGCGAGGCCTGCACGGAGGCCTGCTGCGGAAACAGTGGAAAGTTCGTGAACATCGTTAGGTTCGTGGAACGGTCACAGGGCCGCGTCCCTGTGAGCCGCGCGCTCGCGGCGGAGACTGACGACGAGAAACGACAGGAACGCGAGCGTCGTCGCGACCGCACCGATGCGGACCGCCCGCAGGACCGTGGCGCCGTACTTTCCCGTCGCGGGGTCGTAGTGGTAACAGAGCATCAGGGCGCTGTCGATCACCGTGCCGATTCGCTCGTCGGAGGCCTCGATGAGCCCGAACCGGATGTCCCTGGCCGAGAATTCGATGCCGTAGAAATACTTCGCGATGACGCCCCCTGGCGTCAGGATCTCGATGCCGGCGCCGTGGGCGTACTGCTGGATCGATTCGTCGAACGCATACCGGAAACCAACCGCTGCCGCGAGCTTCTGGATGTTTTCTTCCTTGCCGGTCAGGAAGTGCCAGCCGCCGGCGCTCTGCGGCCGGCCGTAGCGCTCGAGGTACGCCTGCTTCTTCTGCGCCGCGAGACCCGGACCTTCTTTCGGGTTGATGCTGACGGCGACGACGTCGTACTCCTTGCCCGCATCGAACGTCAGCACGCTCAGCGCGCTGACCATGCCGTTCAGCACCTGCGTGCAGAGCATCGGACACTCGTAGTACACGAGCGCGAACACGACGGGGCGCTTGCCAAAGTAATCCCCGAGCCGCACGTCGCGCCCGGTCTCGTCCTTGAACATCAGGTCGAGCGGCACCTGCGCGTTGAGGCGCTGATCGATCCCGATCTGCTTGAGCAATCCCGGCTTGGCGTTCGCGGGCTCACCCGGCTCTTCCGCTCCCGGAAGCGGACGCTGCGCACGGATGGGGCCCGCGGCGGCCGCGAGTGCAGCCGAGACGAGAATCGCCGTCACGGTAGTGCGGAAAAATTTCACGTCCCTCTCACTGTTGCCGTCATTTTCTGCCGGGGCCTTGCGTCGCCGGAGCTTCCGCTGCGGGCGCCGCCGGAGCGGCCGCCGGCGGCTGTGCCGGAATCGTCCTGCCCCCCGACGCCTCGCCGTAGGCGTAGGCGCGCGTCCCCTGGGCCGGGGCCGCCGGTGCACCGGCGCGCGCCGGGAGCCCTCGCTGCACGAGCAGCTTCTTCGCCTCCGCCACGGGAATGTGCGCCACGCCGCCCAGCTGGTCCACCCACCCGTAGCCCTCGAGCACCTTCGTCTGTTCCGCCCGGTACCTGGAGAGCAGCGCCCGCTCGTTCGTTTCCAGACGCGGTTCGGGCGGAAGCTGTCCGGCCGGCCTGGCGAGCGGCGACAGCTGCGGATCGCGGGCGG
>JALZOC010000020.1:5332-13008 GCA_030857365.1 Acidobacteriota bacterium | reverse complement strand
CGAGGTGGAGGAGCCCTTCGCGAAAGGGCAGAAGGGCTCGTCGGCCATGCCCCACAAGCGCAACCCGATCGGCTGCGAGCAGATCACCGGGCTTGCGCGGCTCGTCCGCGCCAACGCGGTGGCGGCGCTGGAGAACGTGGCGTTGTGGCACGAGCGCGACATCTCGCATTCCTCGGTGGAGCGCGTCATCCTCCCCGACAGCTTCATCGCGCTCGATCACATGCTCCGCCGCCTCACCCGCATCGTCCGTGGGATGGTCGTCTATCCGCAGCGGATGATGGAGAACCTGAACCGGTCGCGCGGCGTGGTGTTCTCCGGCACCGTGCTGCTCGAGCTCGCGCGCCGCGGGATTTCCCGCGAGCAGGCGTACGAATGGGTGCAGCGGAACGCGATGCGGTCGTTCCACGAACAGACCGATTTCAAGGCGCTGCTGCTCGAGGATCCGGATCTGCCGCAGGTGCTCACGCGTGCGGAGATTGAGAAGGCCTTCGACCTGCAGGAACAGCTCCGCAACGTGGATGCAATCTTTGCGCGTGTATTCGGAAAGAAAGGCTGAAGGCTGAAGGCTCGAGACCGAAAGCTGGAAGCTGGATGCTGGAAGCTGGAAACTGGGACCGGAAGCTGGAAGCTGCTTATGAAAGCTCGCGTCTTCGTCACCTTGAAGCCGTCGGTGTTCGATCCGCAGGGGCAGACGATCGCCGAAGCGCTGCACTCGCTGGGCTACGCCGGCGTCGGGGACGTCCGGCAGGGCAAGTACTTCGAGCTGGAGCTCGCCGCCGCCTCGCCCGACGAGGCGCGGGCGCTCGCGTCGGAAGTCGCCGATAAGCTCCTGGCGAATCCCGTGATCGAAAGCTACAGGGTGGAGATTGGATAGCGCTTCCAGCTGCCAGCTTCCAGCTTCCAGCCTTCGCGCGGGGAGCCGGAAGCCGGAAGCCGGGAGCTGGGAGCTCTCATGAAGTTTGCCATCATCGTGTTTCCCGGATCGAACTGCGATCACGACGCGTATCACGCCGCGAAGCATGTCCTCGGGCACGACGCCGAATTCGTCTGGCACAAGGAGACGAAGCTGAAGGGCGCGGACGTGGTCGTGCTTCCCGGCGGGTTTTCCCACGGCGACTACCTCCGGACCGGCGCCATCGCGCGCTTTTCACCCGTGATGGCGGCCGTCCGCGACTTCGCGCAATCCGGCAGGCCGGTGCTCGGCATCTGCAACGGCTTCCAGATTCTCTGCGAGGCGGGCCTGCTGCCGGGCGCGATGCTGCGCAACAGGGATCTGAAGTTCCACTGCGAGCACATCTTCGTGCGCGTGGAACAGACCGACACGCCGTTCACGACCCGCGCGGCCAAGGGGCAGGTGCTGCGCATCCCGATCGCCCACGGCGAGGGGAACTATTACGCGGCGCCGGAAGTCGTCGGCCGGCTCGAGGCAGCAGGGCAGGTCATTTTCAGATACTGCGATGCTCGCGGGCAGCTTACCGAGGCGGCAAACCCGAACGGCGCCGTGAACGGCATCGCCGGGATTTGTAATGAAGAACGGAACGTCGTCGGACTGATGCCACATCCGGAGCGCGCCTGCGAGCCGGCGCTCGGCAGCGTCGACGGCCTGGTCCTGTTCGAATCCGTGGTGACGCAGCTCGCCGCGCAGGGCGCGGTCGCCTCATGAGCCCCGTGGATGCCACCGTGCTCGAACGCCACGGGTTGACCCCCGACGAGTACGACCGGATCGTCCGCGCGCTCGGCCGCGAGCCCTCTCTCACCGAGCTCGGAATTTTTTCGGTCATGTGGTCCGAGCACTGCAGCTACAAGAGCTCCCGCATCCACCTGCGCAAGCTGCCGACCCAGGGACCGCGCGTGCTGCAGGGGCCGGGGGAGAACGCCGGAGCCGTCGATATCGGCGACGGGCTGGCGGCGGTCTTCAAGATCGAGTCGCACAACCACCCGTCATTCATCGAGCCGTACCAGGGAGCGGCGACGGGCGTCGGCGGCATCATTCGCGATATCTTCACGATGGGCGCCAGGCCGATTGCGCTCATGAACTCTCTGCGCTTCGGCGACATGGATGGGCCGGAAGGCGCCAGGACGCGCCGGACGGTCGAGGGGGTCGTCGCCGGAATCGCGGGTTACGGCAACAGCATCGGCATCCCGACGGTCGGCGGCGAGGTGGCCTTCGACGATCGCTACGCCGGCAATCCGCTCGTCAATGTCTTCTGCCTCGGGATCGCCCCGGCCGATGCCCTCGTGCTGGGCAGTGCATCCGGCAGCGGCAACCCCGTTTACTACGTGGGCTCGAAGACCGGCAGGGACGGCATTCACGGGGCGACGATGGCGTCGGCGGAATTCGACGACAGGTCAGCCGAGAAGCGCCCGGCGGTGCAGGTCGGCGATCCGTTCATGGAGAAGCTGCTGCTCGAGGCGTGCCTCGAGCTGATGAGGACCGACGCGCTCATCGGCGTCCAGGACATGGGAGCTGCCGGGCTCACCTGCTCGACGTGCGAGATGGGATCGCGCGGCGGTGCGGGGATCGAGATCGACGTCATGCACGTCCCGCAGCGGGAGACCGGCATGACGCCCTACGAGATCATGCTGTCGGAATCGCAGGAGCGGATGCTGCTCTGCGTCAAGAAGGGGCGGGAAGCCGAGGTCGAGCAGGTGTTCGAGAAGTGGGACCTCCACGCGGCCCACATCGGATACGTGACCACCGACGGGATCATGCGGGTGAAGGATCACGGCAGGGTCGTGGCCGAGATTCCGAACACGGCGCTCGTCGACGAGGCGCCGGTCTACGATCGGCCGACCGCCCGGCCCGCCTACCTCGACGAGGTTCGGAAGTTCGATCCTTCGTCGCTGGGAACTGCCAGCGGGAGCCTCCAGGCATTTTTCGCCGTGCTGGGCTCGCCGACCGTGGCGAGCAAGCGATGGATCTACCGCCAGTACGACCACATGGTCCGCACCAACAGCATCGTGCTGGCCGGCATGGGTGCAGGGGTCGTTCGCGTGAAGGGCACCCGGCGGGCCCTCGCCCTGTCGGTCGACGGCAACGGCCGCTACTGCTATCTCGATCCCCGCCGCGGGGCGATGCTGGCCGTGGCCGAGGCCGCACGCAACGTGGCCTGCGCGGGAGCCACCCCCATCGGCGCCACGAACTGCCTCAACTTCGGCAACCCCGAGCGACCGGAAACCATGTGGCAGCTGGTCGAAGCGATCGAAGGCATCGCGGCAGCCTGCCGCGCGCTCGACGTGCCGATCACGGGTGGGAACGTCAGCCTCTACAACGAGACCAACGGCGAAGCCATCTATCCGACACCGATCATCGGCGTGGTGGGCGTGCTCGACGACGCCTCGCGAGCCCTTGCGCGGCCGTTCCGTGAGGCTGGCGATGCCATCGTTTTGCTGGGCGAAAGCTTCGGAGAGCTTGGCGGAAGCGAGTACCTGAAAGTCGTTCACCGCCTGGTCAAGGGCGAGCCTCCGCGGCTGGATCTCGACCGCGAACGGGCGCTGATCGCCCTGCTGGTGCGCGCAGCGGCCGCAGGTCTCCTCCGGTCGGCACACGACTGCTCGGACGGAGGGGTCGCCGTCACGCTCGCCGAGTGCGCGTTCGACAGCGGCGGAATCGGGGCCGACGTCGACCTGCCCGCGGCTGCCGGGGTCGAGGGGGATCCGGTCACGGCGACGCTGTTCGGAGAGTCCGCGTCGCGCGTGGTGGTGTCGGTGAGCCCGGGCGACGCTGCGACGCTCCTGCAGAGCGCCGCCGAAGCCGGCGTGCCGGCCAGCGTCATCGGCCGCTCCGGTGGTGGCCAGCTTCGGATTCGGGTTGCCGGCTCCGCGGCCATCGACTGTTCGCTGGTCGAAGCCGAGCACGTCTGGAGCGGAGCGATTGAGCGGCACTTTCTCCGGGCGACGGCGTAAAATAGACGCTCCGCTGTTCAGAACCGCCCGGGCGCCGGACTGCCGGCCCGCGTGATTGTCGGGATTTACGTCGTTCGCAGGACCGAGCATCGGCACACGCGCTGCTCCAACGAAGTGAGCTGGAAAATCAGGCAGGCGCCGGTTCGCGGGCGCACGACGCAGCACACACATCATGCTCGACAAATTCAAGGATGAATGCGGCGTCTTCGGAATTTTCGGGAACCCCGAAGCGGCCAATCTGACCTACCTGGGGCTGTACGCGCTGCAGCACCGCGGTCAGGAAAGCGCGGGGATCGTCACGGCCGATGGTCACCGCATGCTGGCGTCCCGCGCGATGGGCCACGTCGCCGACGCCTTCGATAACGCCGCGCTCGAGGGGCTGCCCGGTCACCTCGCGATCGGTCACACCCGGTACTCCACGTCCGGAGATAGCCGGCTCTTCAACGCGCAGCCGTTCCTGATTGACTGCGCGCACGGCCAGATCGCCGTCGCGCACAACGGCAATCTCGTCAACGCTCGGGAATTGCGCGACGAGCTCGTGCGCGACGGTTCGATTTTCCAGACGAGCAGCGACACCGAAGTGCTCCTGCACCTGTACGCGAGGGCCAAGGCGCCTTCGGTGGAAGAGGCCCTCGTCGAGTCGATTGCCCAGATTCGTGGCGCCTTCTCGCTGGCCCTGCTGACGAAGGACCGGCTCATCGCGGTGCGGGATCCGAACGGCTTCCGCCCTCTCGCGCTCGGCAAGCTCGGCGACGCCTGGATCGTCTGCTCGGAGACCTGCGCGCTCGATCTGATCGGCGCAACCTACGTGCGGGACGTGGAGCCTGGCGAGGTGATCGTGATCAGCGCCGGCGGGCTGCGTTCAATCAGGGCGTTCCCCCCGTCCCAGGCGCTGTCGCAGTGCGTCTTCGAGCACGTGTATTTCGCGCGGCCGGACAGTTATGTCTTCGGGCGGAGCGTCAACGACGTGAGAACGGACCTCGGTCGCGTCCTCGCGCGCGAAGCCGCCGCGGGAGCCGACGTGGTGGTGCCGATTCCCGACTCCGGAGTGTGTGCCGCGACCGGCTTTGCCGAAGAATCCAAACTGCCGCTGCGCATGGGCCTCATCCGTAATCACTACGTGGGGCGCACCTTCATCCAGCCCCAGCAGGCCATCCGGCACTTCGGTGTGAAGGTGAAGCTGAACCCGGTGCGAAGCATCCTCGAGGGCAAGAGCGTCGTGCTCGTGGACGATTCGCTGGTCCGCGGAACGACCAGCCGGAAGATCGTCAAGATGGTCAAGGCCGCGGGGGCGCGCGAAGTGCATCTGCGGATCAGCTGTCCGCCGACCATCTCTCCCTGTTTCTACGGGGTCGATACGCCCAGTCGGGCCGAGCTCATCGGCGCCACTCACACCATCGAGGAGATCCGGAAGTACGTCGGCGCCGACACGCTCGCGTATCTGAGCCTCGAGGGTCTTCGTGCGGCGCTCGGCAGCGATCAGCGCTCGTACTGCACGTCGTGCTATACGGGTGTGTATCCCGTTGCGTTCCCCAGGAATGAGCAGGCGTACCTCCAGCTCGCGCTCAAGTCCGTCGATTGAGGCAGAAGCGCAGGTCCGGGCTCGTGCTGGCCTTCGTGGCCTTCACCGTGGCGGGCGCGTCCGGTCAGGCGCCGCGAAGCCCCGCGGCCGCACCGGAGCAGCGCGAGACGGCCCTGACGCGCGAGCAGCTGAAGTCCGCGATCGACCGGCTTGCCACGATCGAGTACGCGGTCCGGACGGCCGCCGCGCGGACGATCCGCCGCGCGCCGGTGGGAGTCGCGGTCCCCGGACTGCTCGAGGCGATTGCCGGACACGCCGACGGGTACGTCCGCTTCCGGTCCCTCATCCTGCTGTCCGGCTTCAACGATCCGCGCACGCGCGACGTGATGGCGCAGTCACTCACGGCTGCCAACGATCGGCTCCGCACGGTCGCATACGCCTATTTCGAGCACAACGTCGATCCTCTGATTCTTCCCCGGCTGCTCGATGCGCTTCCACGGGAGGAATCCGAGTTCGTCCGTCCAGCCCTCACGCGGGCGCTGGCGGCGTACGCGGCCGACTCGCGGGTCCGTGATGTGCTCGACGGCCTCGTGATGAAAGGCCAGGACTTCTTCCGCAGCGGCGTCATCGAGGCGGTCGGCGATTACCAGATCGCTTCTGCGCTCCCGTCGGTGACAGCGGTGGCGAAGCTCGAGGGGCCGCTCCAGGACGACGCGGTGCTTGCGGTGGGCAAGATCGGGGACAAGCGCTCGCTCGAGACGCTTGCGGCGCTGCAGCGGACGGCGCCTCGCAATGTCCAGCCGTCAATCGCGGCGGCCATATGCCTGCTCGGCGTCAACTGTTCGTCCCATCAGGGCTACCTCGCGCAGTCGCTGCGGTTCGCGGCCGAGACCGCCGGGTACCAGGAGCTGCTGCGTGCGTCCGCCTCCGCGCTCTCCGCCCTCGCCATCTCGGGCGACGCCCCGTCGGCCGCCATCCTGATAGAGACTGGCGCCCCCAGTCGGGATCCCGCGCGCGCCGCGATAGCCCTGGCGATTGGTGCCCTGGCGCTGCGGAACACGCCCGCCATGCTGCGTGTGCTCGAAGCCCAGCCCGACCCCAGGGCCGCCATCACGCTCGTGAGTGAAGCGTTCGACATGCTCGAGGAGGACCTCGAGGAAGAGCGCTTTTTTGCCGCCGTCCGGCGCGGATACTGGGCCGCGCCGGAAGGATCCCCGGCGCGGAAGCTCGCGGCGGCTCTCATTCAGACGCTCGATTTCTGATGGACTACAAGCAGGCAGGCGTCGACGTCGAGGCCGGCAACGAGGTCGTGCGCCGCATCCGATCGCTGGCCCGCGGCACCTTCACGCCAGGCGTCCTGTCCGACATCGGATCCTTTGGCGGCCTGTTTCGGCTCGAGAGCGCGGGGGTTGCCGATCCCGTGCTCGTGGCCAGCGCGGACGGCGTCGGGACGAAGCTCCGGGTCGCCTTCATGACGGGCGTGCACCGCACGATCGGCGTCGACCTGGTCAACCACTGCGTCAACGACATCCTGGTGCAGGGTGCGCAGCCGCTGTTCTTTCTGGATTATCTCGCCACCGGACGTCTGGATCCCGCCGTTGCCGTGCAGGTCGTCGAAGGCCTGGCGGCGGCCTGCCGCGAGAACGGTTGCGCGCTGCTCGGCGGCGAGACCGCGGAGATGCCGGGATTCTACGCCGATGGCGAGTACGACCTGGCCGGGTTCATCGTTGGCGTCGTCGCGCGAGATGGGGTCATCGACGGCCGCAGGATTGTTCCGGGTGACGTCCTCATCGGTCTCCCGTCGTCCGGGCTCCACACCAACGGGTACTCGCTTGCGCGGCAGGTGCTGTTCGACGTCGCGGGATTGTCCATTGACGCGCGAGTGCCGGCGCTCGGGAGCACCGTGGGCGAAGCCCTGCTCGCGCCGCACCGCTCGTACCTGAGCGTGCTCCGGCCGCTCCTGGGCTCCGATTTGATCAAGGGGATGGCGCACATCACCGGCGGCGGCCTCACGGACAACCTGCCGCGGATGTTCCCGGAGGGCACGAGCCCCCTGGTCGACCTGCGCACCTGGACGCCGGCGCCGCTGTTCGCCTTCCTTGCCGAGGCCGGCAGCGTTCCCGAGGCCGACATGCTGCGCACCTTCAACATGGGCATCGGCCTGGTGATCGCCTGTGCGAAGGAGCACGAAGCGCGCGTGCTCGGCGCGCTTGCGCAGGCAGGGGAGCCTGGCGCCGTAGCCATCGGC
>JALZOC010000020.1:0-5322 GCA_030857365.1 Acidobacteriota bacterium | reverse complement strand
CGCGGTGCCGGGCGATGGGCGGATGGTCTACACCGGTACGAGATGAACGCCCGAGTGATTGGCGTGCTGATCTCCGGGCGCGGCAGCAACCTGCAGGCGTTGATCGCGGCAGTGGCGGACGGCCGTCTCGATGCGACGATCGCGCTCGTGATCGCGAACAAGGCCGACGCGGGAGGGCTGAGCCGCGCGAAGGCGGCGGGTATCGACACGCTCGTTCTGGACCACCGCGCGTTTTCCACCCGCGACGAGTACGACCGCGCCCTCGCGCGTGCCCTCCGGGAGCGCGCGGTCACGCTCGTCTGCCTCGCCGGCTTCATGCGCCTGGTCGGACCGCCGCTGCTCGAAGCCTTTCCGAACGCGATCCTCAACGTGCATCCGTCGCTGCTGCCTGCGTTTCCCGGCGTCGACGCACAGGCCCAGGCACTCACCCACGGGGTCCGCATCAGCGGAGCGACAGTCCACCTCGTGACCAGCGAGCTCGACGCCGGGCCTATCATCATGCAGGCGGCCGTCCCTGTTCTCGACGACGATACGCGCGACTCCCTGGCCGCGCGCATCCTCATCGAGGAGCACCGCATCTACCCGGCGGCCGCGCAGGTCGTCCTCGACGGCGGCTGGCATGTCGAGGGCAGGCGATGGTGTCGCCACGCTCGCGCTACCAGGTCCCCGGAATCAGCCGATGCGTGACGCGCGCCGCGTACGCCGGATACCCGTCCAGATGGCGCTGCAGGAAGGCGTCTTCGAACAGCACGCGCCGCACGATCAGGACTGAGAACCCCAGCGCGATCGCGAAGCTCACCCAGGAACCGAGCGCCAGACCGCTGAACGGAATCGCCGCCAGCATCCCCGCGTATCCCGGGTGGCGGATGATGGCATAAGGCCCCGTCTGGACGACGTGATGGCCGCGGTCGTGCTGAACGCGCACGACTGATGAAAAGTAGCGGTTCTCGTGCATCGAACGGAAGACGATCCACATCGAGAGCCCCATTCCCGCCAGCGCCGCGGCGCGCACGGCGGAAGGGACCGGCGCCGTCAGGTGCCATCGTCCGGCATCGAGCGCACCGACCATCAGGTGTGCGATCCCCAGCAGCCGGATGCGGATCAGCGCGGCTCGATCGGCTCCCTGGGTCGGAGGATCGAACCGCTCCCTGGCGAGATCGGCGTCGATACCGAGAACCCCGTAGGTAATCGTCGTGCTCCACACGGCGCAGTACGCCCAGAGCCAGGGATTTCGCCATCCTCCACTGAGCGTCAGCACGAGTGTGTTCAGCCCGGCAGTCGCAAAGAGCCAGACGAACAAACGTTTTCGCATATAGCTCCTACTAAAAATAATAGTTTTGAGTAATCAAAAATTACGACACCAGGCCAGTATGCGCCTCAGCAGGCCTGAACGCAAGGCTGCGACCACGGCTTACAGTTCGGGGAGGACGGGCCGGAGGGTCAGCACCGCAACCTCTGGCGGGCAGTTGAGCCGAACCGGCACGTAAACCGTTCCTATACCGCGGCTTACGAAGATTTCGGTATTGTTCCGGCGTCCGCGTCCGGCGATCACGGGGAACTCACGCGCGGCGATGGCGCCGATGCCCGGCAGCACGACCTGCCCTCCGTGGGTGTGTCCACTCAAGACGAGCGGCACCCCGAGGGCTGCCGCCTCCACGAGCCGCAGGGGATTGTGGGCAAGGAGGATCAGACTTGGGGAGGCGCCACGCAGCACATGAGCGATGTCGCCGACCTTGCGCGTCCAATACCGAATGCCCGCCAGGTCGAGCGCCTCGCCGCGAATTCGGAGCCGCGTCCGGGCGTCGCGCAGGACGACGACGCCCGCGGAGGTGAGCGCGGCGGGCATGTCGCGGTCATCGTCGTGATTGCCGAGGACCGCGTACACGCCGTGCGGCGCCGACAGCGTCGCCAGAGCCTCGGCGGCTGGAACGACGAAGTGGCGGTTTCCCCAGGTCACGTAGTCGCCACCGAGCACCACGAGGTCGGGTGCTTCGGTCATCATCAGCTGCACGGCGCGGATCAGCAGCTCCTGGGGAACCGTGTCGCTCCGATGCAAATCCGTGAGCAGTCCGACACGGAGGCCGGCGAGGGCGCTCGGGAGCCCCGACACGTGCAGCGTCTCGCGAGTGAGCTCCAGGCGGTGACGCGCGTAGACGTACCCGTGCGCGAGCGCTCCGGTCGTGAGGCCGATGCCTGCGGCCGCCACGCCTTTCAGCAGCTCGCGCCTGCTCACGCCTGGCGATGTCGATCGAGGGGGCATCCGAGCGCTATGTTAGCGCGCGCGGGGCCGGTCCCGGCTGCGCCCAGGAAATCACGGTTGCGGGTCCAGTGCCGGGCCGGCGAATGCGATCGGCTGACCGCAGCCGCATCCTATAATTACGGCCACGATGACCATCGACGAACAACTCGATTTTTTGACGAAGGGCTGCGTGGACGTGGTGCGGGCCGCGGAGCTGCGGGCGAGGCTGGAGCGATTCGAGAAGACAGGCCGGCCGCTGGTGGTGAAGGTCGGCTTCGATCCGACCGCACCGGACCTGCACCTCGGGCACACGGTCCTCATTCGGAAGATGAAGCACTTCCAGGACCTCGGCCACACGGTCGTGTACGTCGTCGGATCGTTCACCGCGCTCATCGGAGATCCGACAGGACGGTCGAAGACGAGGCCGGCGCTCACGCCCGGGGAGATCGCGCAGAACGCCGAGACCTACAAGGCGCAGATTTTCAAGATCCTCGACCGGCAGAAGACCGTCGTCCGCTTCAACAGCGAGTGGCTCGATCCGCTGGGCAGCTACGGCTGGGTCAAGCTTGCCGCCCGCTACAACGTGGCACAGATGCTCGAACGCCGCGAGTTCAAGTCGCGGTATGAGTCCGGCAAGCCCATCGCGTTGCACGAGTTCCTGTACCCGCTTGCGCAGGCCTACGACTCGGTGGTGCTGAAGGCTGACGTCGAGCTCGGCGGCACGGACCAGCTGTGGAATCTCAACGTGGGACGCGACATCATGCCCGCCTTCGATCTGGAGCCGCAGATCGTGATGACCACACCCCTGCTCGAGGGGCTCGACGGCGTCGAGAAGATGTCGAAAAGCCTGGGAAACTACGTCGGGGTGGCCGAGCCTCCAGCGGAGATGTTCGGCAAGCTCATGTCGGTGTCCGACGATCTGATGTGGAAGTACTGCCTCCTGTTGACGGACCTGACGCCCGGGCAGGTCGAGGAGCTTCGCCGGCAGGTGGAGGCCGGCGGGCTGCACCCGAAGCAGGCCAAGGTGGGACTCGCAAAGACCATCGTGACGGACTTCCACGGCGCCGCCGACGCGGAGCAGGCCGCGGCCGAGTTCGAGCGCCGCTTTGCGAGAAAGGAGATCGCCGCGGATGCTCTGAAAAAGTGCATCATCTCGCTCGGTCCGGAAGGGTCGCGGCGGATGTCGAGCGTGATCGTGGAATGCGGACTTGCCACGTCGGCGAGCGAGGCGACACGGAAGATCGAACAGGGGGCCGTCCGCCTCGACGGCGCGCGCCTGGAGGACTCGAAGGCGAGGGTCACGGCCCAGACAGGGGAGTTCACTCTTCAGGTCGGCCGCAATGCCGTGCGTGTCGCAGTCGCGCCGTAGGTTTTGCCGCGCCCCTTGCGACATTTCGTGCGCGCGGGTGAACTTCGCCGCCTGCCCCGCTGCCGAAGCGGCTATCATGGGGCTCTCCAGAGCCGCCATGACCCACGAATTTGCCGAGCCGAGCTCTTCCATTTCAGGATCGGTTCGTGCGCCACTGGCGCATTCCTCGATGACGCTGCTGCTGAAGGCGCAGCAGGGGGACGAGCGGGCGCGGAACGAGCTGTGCGCGCGCTACCTGCCGCGCCTGCGCAAGTGGGCCCACGGCCGGCTCCCCGGATGGGCGCGCGATCACCTCGATACGGAAGACATCGTCCAGGACACCCTGCTGAACTCGATACGGCGGCTGGAGGCCTTTTCGCCGCGCCACGAACAGGCGTTCTGTGCGTACCTCTGCCAGTCCATCCGGAACCGCGTGTCGGACGCCGTGCGGCGCGCGGCGCGGCGCCCGGTGAACGAGGAACTGCCGTCGGAACGCGCGACGTCAGAACCCTCCCCCTTCGAGCTCGCCGTGGGCCGCGAGACGGCGGCGCAGTACGACCAGGCGCTGCAGCGCCTGAGCGAATCGGATCGGGAGCTGATCATCGCGCGAGTCGAGCTGGGCTTCGACTACTCCGAGATCACGGCGCTGGCCGGCAAGTCCTCCATCGGCAGCACACGGGTGGCCGTGAGCCGTGCACTGCTGCGCCTGGCCGGCGCGATGGGCCATGACCGAGATTCCTGAAGAGGCGTGGCTCATCGCGCTCGCGAATGACGTCTGCGACGGCAGGCGCATCGAGTGGGACGCCGTCGTCCCAGCCACGGCCACGCCTGGGAGCAGGACGATCGTGGCGGAACTGCGGCGGCTCGCATCGGTCGTCGACGCGCACCGCACATCCGGGGGACAGGTGGATACCCCGGCGCCGGCCGCCGCGCCGGCGACGCCCGCCACCTGGGGCCACCTGGTCCTGCTCGAAACCGTCGGGCAGGGAGCTTTCGGCACCGTCTATCGGGCCTGGGACGCGCAGCTCGATCGCGAGGTCGCGCTCAAGGTCCTGCTCCAGTTGCCGGAAGGATCACCGCTGGAGGAGGCGCGGCATCTTGCGCGCGTCCGCCATCCGAACGTCGTTGCCGTGTACGGCGCCGAGCGCGTCGGGCAGCAGGTCGGGATCTGGATGGAGTTCATCGAGGGGGAAACGCTTGCCACCGTGGTGCGCGAGCGTGGGCCGATGAGCGCGCGGGAAGCGGCGGGCATCGGCATCGATCTGTGCAGGGCCCTCTCGGCCCTTCACCGGTCCGGCCTCCTGCACGGCGACGTCAAGGCGCATAACGTGATGCGCGAGACCGGCGGCCGGATTGTTCTGATGGACTTCAGCGGTGTGCGCGCCGCCGCCGAGGCTCCTGGCGCGACGCAGGTGTCGGGAACGCCGCTGTACATTGCCCCCGAGCTCCTCCAAGGACGTGCCCCCTCCTTCACCGCCGACATCTACAGCCTCGGCATCCTGCTCTTCTATCTGCTGTCGGGCCACTTCCCCGTCGAGGGGGCGGACATGTCCGAGATTCGGCGGCATCATGCGGGCGGCGAGCGCGTCCGTCTCCGGGACATCCGGCCCGAGTTGCCGGATTCCGTCGTGCAGATCGTCGAGCGGGCTGCGGCCGTGGATCCGGCTGCACGGTTTCACACCCTCGGCGAGGTCGAGCACGCGCTCGCGGGCCTCTTCGGCGCGCAGGGCATCGC
>JALZOC010000297.1 GCA_030857365.1 Acidobacteriota bacterium | reverse complement strand
AGCTGCATCTTGTAATCGAGCCAGCCGAAGAGGTCGATGTTGTCCCAGCCCTCTTTGTTGTCACCACGCGGCGGGTAGTAGTTGATGCGGACGACGTGACAGAGGTTCTCGTACAGCTCCGGGTAGACAGTCGGCTGAAGGATGTAGTCGAGCACGGACTTCTTGCTTTCTTCCTTCGTCCTGAACGACTCGGGGTCGTCCAGCACCTCCCCGTCCCGATTCCCCAGGATGTTGGTCGAATACCAGCCGTCGACACCCAGGAGCCGCGCTTTCAGGCCTGGAGCGATGATCGTCTTGATGAGGGTCTGCCCGGTCTTCAGGTCCTTGCCGGTGATCGGTGCGCGCGTCCGCGCCGCGAGCTCCACAAGCGCAGGCACGTCGGCACTGAGGTTGGGCGCGGCGTTCGCGTACGGAATGCCCTCCCGGAGCGCCGCATACGCGTAGATCATGCTCGACGGGATGTTGTCGTCGTTCGCCTCGAGCCCCGCTTCGAAGGCGGCCAGCGACGCGTGCACGGGAGACTCGGTGAGAAAGACCTCGGTGCTGCCGCACCACACCATCACCAGCCGATCGCACCCCTTCTCCTGCTTGAACGTCCGCATGTCCTCGACGAGCTGATCGGCAAGGTCGCGCTTGTTCTTCCCTTTCTTGACGTTGGGCCCGTCGAGCCGCTTGACGTAGCGCCGGTCGAAGACGGCGGCCATCGGCTTGATCGCCTCGAGCTCGGGCCGAATCTGTCCCAGCAAACTCTCCTCGAGCACGCCGGCGGTCTTCGCACCTTCGTACGCGTTCTCGTCGAAAATGTCCCAGGCGCCAAACACGATGTCGTCGAGCGAAGCGAGCGGCACGAACTCTTTGATGAGAGGGGTCCGACTCTCCGTGCGCTTGCCGAGGCGGATCGTGCCCATCTGCGTCAGCGATCCAATCGGACGCGCCAGCCCGCGGCGAATCGCCAGCACGCCTGCGATGGTCGTCGTGCTGACCGCGCCCAACCCGACCAGCAATATCCCGAGCTTTCCGCGAGTCTCGTCGATTTCCGCGGGATTTTTCACGACGGCGAACTATATCATCAGTAATGTTGAGACCCTCCTGGTCCGCGGGCGAGCCACGATGAGGCTGTTGCGCATCTTCAGGGCGGCCGGCCAGCCGCTGGCGCTGTCGATGGCTGGCGTCCGGATGGGCGACCGCTTGTTGATGCTCGGCTGCGGGGATCCGTTGCTCATCGCGCAGCTGGCGGTCAAAACGGGACTGACCGGGCGGGCTTTTGCCGCGGATGTGCGCCGGGACCGCACGGCGGAAGCGGAAAGGCTTGCTCCACTGGAGGGGGCGCTGATCGAGACGGCGACGGCTCCGTGGACGGCGCTGCCGCTCGATGCCGGCGTATTCGACGTCGCCGTCATCCGGCACGTGTTTCCCGGTCTTGCGGATCCGGAGCGGATCGCCTGCGCGGCCGAGGTGCGCCGCGTGCTGCGCCCCGGGGGGCGGTGCGTGGTGATCGATCCGGCGCCGCGGTCGGGTTTCGGCGGTTTCCTGCGCCGCGCGCCACGCGATCCCGCGTTCGCGGCGCGGGGCGGCGCAGTCGGCGTGCTCGAGGCCGCGGGCTTCCGCGCCGCCCGCGTGCTCGCGGAGCGGGACGGATTCACGTTTTGCGAGGCCGCAAAGCCAAACCGGTAGCACCGCTGAGGGTCTGTCCCTTTTTTGAGCGCTGTCTCAAATCGAGCACAGCCCGCGATCGGACCGCGTAATCGGCTGCGCCAGAAAAGGCCGGAAAGACGCAAAAAGGCCGCTGGCGGCCATCGAGTCGGGCGGCAGGGGATTTGCCCCTCTGCCCGTCGGGATGACCACCGCCACCACGTCCGTTCCTGACGTGTTCACCGTTCGAGAGATTGCTCTGGCCGCCGGTGTTTCGGCTGACGCCGTGCGCGCCCTGATTCTGGGCGGCGATCTCGGGACGGTGGGCGGGCGATACGTGCCGATGACCGAGGCCGTGCGGGCCGTGCGGATGCTGCGCGCTGCCGCGGCACACGGGCAGGCCGGTGGGCTCTTTCAGCGGCCGCCGGTGTCCGAGCGCGCCCCGGTTCGCGGACTGCTTGCGTCAGGAGCCTTCCACGCGGCGCTGCTGGCAGGTCTCATCGGATTGACGACTCTGGGCGTCGCAACCGCCCCGCGCGAAACGCCGCAGCCCGCGCGGCTCGTGTTTCTGGCGACGGCGGGCCCCGGCGGCGGAGGCGGCGGGGGAGGTCTCCGGCAGCCCGCTCCCGCGGTTCGAGCGGAGCTGAAGGGAGACGCGACCGTGCGGAGTCCCGTGCCGCCGCGGACCGTGCGCCGTCCGGCGCCGTCGCCGAAGCCAAAGCCGGCGCCGCCGGTGCGGCCCCGACCCGTCGAACGGCCTGTTGAACCGCCGCCGCCGGCTCCCGCTCCGGTCATGCCACAGGTCGCTGCGCCCGTGGCAACGACGACCGCCGATGCGCGCGACGCATCGGGAACGGTTGAGGCCGTGCCTCGGGACGCCGACAGTCAGGGCTCCGGCGCAGGCGGCGGAGCGGGCACGGGACACGGAACAGGCCTTGGCGAAGGAGAGGGCGCTGGCATCGGAGCCGGATCCGGGGGGGGAACAGGGGGCGGACCCTACCGCCCCGGCAGCGGCATCACTCCCCCGGCGATCCAGCGCGAGGTCAAGCCGGCGTACACCGAAGAAGCACGCCGGCGCGGCATCTCGGGAGACGTGGTTCTCGAGATCGTCGTCCGAAGGGATGGCAGCGTCGGCGATGTCCAGGTGATCCAGGGGCTCGGCGGGGGGCTCGATCAGCGGGCGGTCGAGGCCGTGCGGCAGTGGAGGTTCTCGCCGGCCCGCCGGTTCGGCACGCCGGTCGACGTCATCGTCGAGGTCGCCGTCGAGTTCACGCTGCGGTGATGGATTTGCGCCACGCGCTGCCTTGCCGCCTGTCGGTGACGGAGTGCATATGAATACGCTATTGATCGGGGTGGCGGGCCTGTCTCTCGCACTGGCCGTCGGAATGGCGATCGTGATCGCGAGGCTGCTGCGTGAAGACCGCGAACGGTCCGAAGCGCGGGTCGCCGCGCTCGCCGCGCTCGCCGCGGATCCGGTGCCGTCACACAGGAACACCACGCCAGCGCTTCCAGATCTCGAGCTGCGTCCCGACGCTGACGACGGGGGGGAGGCAGGCATGTTCGCGCGCCACGACGAGCCGTCGCCCTGGGGCAGACGTGCCGCGATTGCCGGCGTGCTGGCGGTCGTCGTGGGCGCAGCACTGTTTGCCGCGAGCCAGGGCAGTGCGCCAGCGAGCGGTGCAGCCCGGTCCGACGGTCCGCCGGCGCCACCGGTGGTCCGGCCGCTCGAACTGCGTGCGCTCCGCCACTCGCTGGAGCCGCAGGGTCTTACCATCTCCGGCCTCGTGCAGAACCCTGCATCCGGCGCTCCCCTGTCGCGGCTCGTCGCAACTGCGATAGTCTTCGGTCCTGCCGGTGATTTCCTGACGAGCAGCCGGGCGCCCCTCGATCTGTCGACGCTTGCACCAGGCGACGAATCGCCGTTCGTCATTTCGGTGCCGGTGGAGGGAAACGTTTCCAGATACCGCATCGGCTTCCGCACGGAAGCCGGTGCCGTGGTCGCACACGTGGACAGGCGGACGCCGGACGCGCTCGCCAGCAGGCAGGGGCAACCATGAAGTCCATCAAAGTCGTTGCGCTTGCCGCCGTGGCCACCGGCGCGGTGCTGATGGGCGCGCGCCCGGAGGGGCGCGGACCTGACCCGCAGCCGCCGCAGGAAGAGTCGCAGTCGTTCCGGTTTCGCACCGGTGTCGAACTGATCAACGTCACGGCGACGGTGACGGACGAGAACGGCCGGTTCGTCCCGAACCTGCAGCAGGACGATTTCCGGGTGTACCAGGACGACGAGCCGCAGCCGATCACGCATTTCAACAGCGAGCGCGTGCCCGTGAGCCTTGGCGTGGTTCTCGATACCAGCGGGAGCATGGACGGCGAAAAGATGGCCGCCGCGCGCACGGCGCTCGATCGATTTCTGTCGCAGCTGCTCGAGCCCGACGACGAGGTGTTCCTGTACCGGTTCGACAACAATCCGATGCTCGTCCAGGGATGGACCCGCGACAAGCGGCGGTTGAGCATCGAGCTGTCTCGGATACAACCGCGGGGCGGTACGGCCATGTACGACGCCGTCGCGGAAGCCGTCCCGATTGCGCAATCGGGCGCCAACCGCAAGAAGGCGCTCCTCATCATCTCGGATGGGAACGACACGAGCAGCCGGACCGACGTGCGCGAGTTGAAGCGCCTGATCCGCGAAACGGAGGTGCTCGTGTACGCGATCGGCATCGACGGGCAGAATGAACCGCGATATCTGCCCATCGGCGCGGGACAGGGAGGCATCCGGCGCCCGCGCCCCCAGCCGCCCCGCCTGCCCACGCCCTTTCCCTTTCCCATGCCCGGCGGACGCCGCCCCCCGCCGTCGGGCCCGATCTATCCGCCGGCCCCGCGCGGCGGGAACAATCGAGCGATGGATGAACGCGTCAACGTGGCCGCCCTGCGCGAAATCACGGACGACAGCGGCGGGCGGACGGAAATCATCCGCAGCGCGCGCGACCTCGATCCCGCCACGGCGGGGATCGCCGATGAACTGAGCCGCCAGTATTACCTCGGCTACGCCGCGACAGGGGTCAAGGATGGCCGCTGGCACGCGATCCGGGTCGAGCTGCGCAATCGCAACTATGTGGT
>JALZOC010000296.1 GCA_030857365.1 Acidobacteriota bacterium | reverse complement strand
GCGTTGTGCGTGCAAGCCGTGATCGGCGGCATCTCCAGGAGCGCGCCGATGCCGCGCGCGCGGCGCTCCTGGAGCAGCAGGAACGCGAGCGGCGGCTGCTCCAAGAGGAGCGGAAGGAGGCGGAGCGAGCGGAAGAGAAGCGGGATCTGAAACGAACCCGCGCAGCGCTGGCGTCGGTCATCGTGCTCGCGCTCATCGCCGGTGCGGGGCTGATAGCAGCGCTTCTGTCCTACTCGAAACTCCAGAAAGCGAACGAAGGGGCGCAGGCTGCGAAGCAGGAGGCTGAGCACCAGGCGCAGGTCGCGGACGAGCAGCGCAGGGTCGCCGAACAGGCCGTCAACCGGATCCAGCAGAGCCTCTTGATTCGCCAGGCCGCGCTTTCCGGAGACCAGGCGAAACTGGACGAGCTCCTCGGACGGCTGGGATCGAACGATGCCATCCGGTATGGCGCCACCGCGACGGATCTGCGATACAGGTCGGGCGGCTACGACATCTACAAGTTCGAACTGTTTCCCCTTCAGGAAACGCTCCCGTCCGGCAAGGACGCCGTTGCGTTCGTCACCTACCTGGCGAACCACCCCACGTTTCAGAACACGCTGCTTACGGCCGGGCAGGCTCGCGATTTCAGGGCTTCGTACTCAGGATGGGGATGCCTCCGCCGGATCGTTGCGCTGACCGAATACGCGGATCCGGCCAGGGCACCGACCGTGACCGTCTTCGATATGTGCGAGCTGCTCGGAGGCGCGTGGCAGCGGCGGTAGGGGTCCGCTCCGCCTGACTCTACCCAGCCGTCGCGGGCGTCCCGGAGCTGTTCCTCGTGCGCATGGGAGCCCCGAGGGTCGCGGTGAGCTGGTCGAAGGGGTCGACGAGCGGGTCGGCCTTCGTGTAGTCGATGCCGACAATTCCGTACATCCAGGCCGGCCTCACGACGGGCTCGATGACGAAGGGGATTCAGCCGGCGTTTCCTGTCTCCCATGTCGAGCACTAAAACACCTGCCAGCTCCTGACCTCATCGCTCCCCTGCACGGTCCGCACGCGAACGAGCACCGCCCCTCCCAGCTTCTCTCCGCTGCGGGTGCAGTGTTCCAGCTTGATTTCCAGGTCGTCGGCAACCAACGGGATCGTCTCTGCCAGCCCTCCGGCGACATCGCCTTCGGCGCTGGCGCCTGGCCGAGCACGAGGCCGGTAAGGAGGAGGGGGAGCAGCATCATGGTGCCAGAGTAATGCGCGCCGGGTGCGCAAAGACACGCCCCGGTGCCCTGCCGCTTCGCACGTCGATGATGGCGGTCTCGCCTGCCTGCGGCTCGAGCCCTTCGGCGGCGCCCGCGGGGACAATGACCTCGACGGTGCTGCCCGCGGCAGCGGCGAGCAGATTGCGGTGGCGCGATCCATCGGGCGACACGACGTCCTCCACGCGATCGACGGCGATTGTCAGCGTCCCGTGGTCTCCGGCCTTTCGCGGCGGCTGCCACGCCTCCACGCGGCCGCAAATCCGTGACCAGTTCTCCGCAATCTGCACCTGCTCACCATCCCGACGCGAGCTACCGCCTGCGTGCGCGCGCCCTGGCAGCGGCGGTTTTCGTCGTCCCGCCTGCAATCCGCTTCCGCGCCGCCGCTTTCGAGCTGGATGTTGTCCGCGCGGCACCGCTCCGGGACTGCCGGGAGGGCGCCGCTCCGCTGCCTCCTGAGCACTTGACCCCGATACGCGCCTTGACGTTCCCCCCGCTCACGGCGATGTTCGTGACGGTGACGCAGGCGTCCAGGCCCCCGTACGATTTCGCATGCGGCGTCGAGGCACTCGTCAGCGCGACGTTCCTCGCACTTCCGGGAAACGGATCGCCGGCGTCACCCCGGTTGACCCCCTCGTGCAGATGGGCGCGGCCGTCGGCCTCCAAAAGCTTGACGAACGGGTGGTTCTCGTTCTCGTTGCTCTCGATGGCTTCATCAACGTGGTACACCAGCAATCCAGCCCCGGGCAGCTTCCGGTCGTACAACGTCCGCTGGCGGTTCTCGAGCAGGAAGTACTCCTTCCCGCCCGCGCCGTCTTTCCAGAGGCGGTACACCTTCGGATTGCTCTTGACGTCCTTGACCGTGACGGTTCCGTTCGTCTTCCGGGTGACGACCGAGACCCAGCCCTGGTCGGCCTTGCACCACGCGGAGGGGTGCGCGGGGATGTCCCCGTTCGCATTCCAGCTGCCTCCGGCCATCAGGCACCAGTCGCCGAGGCCTTCGCTGCTGCCGTCCGTGTCGTAGAGATCCGGCCACCCGAACAGCAGGTGCCCCAGCTCGTGCGCGCACACGCCGATTCGGCTGTCTTCCGGGATCGTCAGGTATCCGAAGATCTTCGTGCCGTCCGCGTCGAACGCGCCGCCCGAGAGCACCCATTTGTGCGACCAGATGTGATTCGGGTCGCCGGTCTCTTCCGCCCCGGGTCCCGCGTGTACGACGATGAAGGCGTCGACGAATCCATTCCCGTCGTTGTCGTACGGCGCGAAGTCGACGTCGAAATTCGCAAGCTTTGCCGCGTCGCGGGCCATCGTGCGGGCATTCGGCGCGGGGTTGTCGGTCCCCGACTGGCCGCCGGCGTAGTCAGCCAGGGTGCGCGGAAGGCGATACGGGCCGACGACCTTCCCCGCGAGCGTCAACAGTCCGTGAGTCACCTCGGCGAAGTACTCCCGGACGCTGCCGGTCGGGACGGTGCCGAGGGAGAAGAAAAGGTCGTTGAAGTGCTGTAGCGGCGTGGCCATCGGCGCATCCTCGAAGTCGACGAGCACGACGATGACCCGGACGGGACCTCGCAGCGGAGCCCGGGTCCTGGCCGCCCGGCGGATCGTGCGGACCGGCGTGCCGAGCGGGAACTCGGTGCCCGGGATGATCAAGCCGTCGTTGAAGCCGGGCCGCTTCTGGCTCTCCACGACGACGCGGCCGCCGAGGCTGATGTCGGGCGCGCTGCGGAGGGTGCGCAGGCGCTCGCGGATGCGATCCCTCAGCTGAGGGCTTGGCGCGACGCAGCACCGCTCGTGAAGATCGAGCGGCTCGGCTGGTTCTTCGCGGTCTTTGTCGAGTCCCATGGATGCCTCACTGGACCGCGCGCCAGGGCTTGAAGGCATTGTCCACGCCCTGCAGCGCCGGCGCGAGATCGGGATAGTGACGCTTCAGCAATGTCAGCATCGAGTTGTTCTTGATGTAGTCCAGTCCGAACTCCGTGTAGAGCTCCGCACGATAGTCGTCGGTGAAGAAGCGATCGCTCTTGAGACGTCGTGACGCCATGAGCACGAACACGCGGAACGCCGTTTCGCTGAAACCGAAGCCGGGGGGCAGCGGCTCGGCGAAGAGCCCGGTCATGAGATCCACTTTCGCGAGGTCGTTGTTGTACACCGTGCGGATCTGTTCGCGCCAGACCGGGTTGTCGGTCAGCTCCTCGAAAGACTTCACCGGGTCCTTGTGCAGGAGCTGCCGGAACTGGTTGTACCGCGGGACGCCACGTTCGCGATCGCGGTAGATGTCGACGGCCGCCAGGTCGAGATGCTCCCCGTCGTCGCGCGTCAGGTTCTGGAGATGCTTCGGATAGTTGTGGAGCGTCACGGCCCCGGGATGCGCACGGCCGAAGGAATAGAAAAGATCGGCCATCGGGATGCGGCTGGCAAGCGCCGGCGTCTTGCGTCCGGACATGGCGGTCAGATCGATCGTTTCGATCTGGGTGTCGTTCTTCAGGGTTCGGAATATCACCTCGTCGGGGATGAGCGGATGCAGCCGGTAGACGGAGACGAACTCCTCGGTGAGCGAATAGGGAGCCGCATGGTGATCGTGTTTCGATCCGACAATGCCGCCCAGGATCTCGCTGTCGTCGAGGAACTTGAACACCTCCTGGAGCTCGCCACCCGTCAGCCCGTACCAGTTCGTGTTCATCGCAATCTCGATGACGGGGTGAGGCAGGATCGCGGGCGTCCATTCCACCGAGTGAATCTTCGCCATGACGGCGGAGTTGATGAGCTTTGCCGTCGTGAAGAGCTGCGCGTCGGTCCATGCGGGATGCTGCTTCGCGAGGAGCCCGCAGATGTGATTGTGCTCGCACGTGAAAATCGTGTGCAGCATCGCGAGCCCGACCCACCAGTTGTCGCTGAAGCCGCTCAGGTGCGCACCGGTCTCGGGGTCCACCGGAAGCAGCTTCGTGGCCTCGAGCTTCAGCAGGCCCCCCTCTCCGGTCCGCAGCTTCGCGGCGACGACGGGATCGGATCCATAGATCTGCGAGCCGTCCCACCAGTGGCTGTTGGCGTTGGAGTAGGCGGGCGGCCGCGTCGATCCCGGCGGGGCCGGATCGGGGACCGAGCGCGGGATCCTCATCGTCTGCTCGGGCCAGTCGTCGCCAGGCGCCAGCGGGATGTCGACGCCCTCCTCGCGGGCGGAGCGCTTGTGCACGAACCAGTCGTGGACCATGAACTGGATCCAGGCCGCCGCCAGCAGATTGAGGATGGTGGCCGGCTGGAACTCGTCGCGTGTCATCAGCTCGCGGCTGACGACCCGCGGGCTGGGGACCATCAGGTTCGCCGTGTCGGGGAACGTGTGCTCGAGCGGGACGTTCCGGCCGAACCGGCGATGGGCGCAACCCATCGTCGGGTACTGTAAATCGTTGTAGCTGCCGTCGATCGTGCGGCCGTTGCGAATCGCGGGATCCAGGTTGGTCGCCGGCTGCTCGGGAAGGGGCGGCTCTTCGGTGTCGTGGAGGTTCTCACGCCTGAGCTGGTTGCGGA
>JALZOC010000019.1:12225-13132 GCA_030857365.1 Acidobacteriota bacterium | reverse complement strand
GGCCGGCCGGCATGCGCTCGTCGTCTCCACCGATCCCGCCGCGTCCCTGGGCGACGCATTCGCCCGTCCTCTCGGCCCAGAGCCGTTGGCCATCCCAGTCCCTCACGGCCGCCTGCACGCCGTCGAAATCGACGCGCCGGCGGCGCTCGCCCGGTGGCTCCGCACCCGCAGACGGGGCCTGGAAGAGATCGCCCTGCGAGGCACGTGGCTGGATCGTGAAGACGTCTCACGGCTGCTGCGGCTGTCGATACCGGGGATCGACGAACTGGCCGCGCTCCTGGAGATCGAGCGGCTTGCGTCCCGTGGGGCCTACGACCTCGTCGTGGTGGACACCGCGCCGACGGGGCATACCCTGCGGATGCTCGGGAGTCCCGATACCCTGCGGAATCTCGCGGGGGTCTTCGAGGGGATGCAGGCGAAGCATCGGGCCCTGGTGGAGGCGCTCCGCGGCCGGTGGCGGCCCGATGCGCAGGACGGACTCATCACGGAGATTGACGAAGCCGGACGCCGGCTCGCCTCCCTGTTGAGAGACCGCGCGCGGGTGCGGTTGTCCTGGGTCATGCTACCCGAGCTCATGGCCGTCGAAGAGACGGCGGATGCCGCGGCCGCGCTGTCCGCGGCCGGACTGTCGCTGTCCGACATCATCGTCAACCGGGTGACGCCCGGCCCCGACCGGCCCTGCGCCTGGTGTGATTCCCGCCGGGTCCTTGAAGCTCGAAGCATCGCAGCCGCGCGGCGCAGGCTGCCGCCCATTCCGCTGATCGAGGTGAGGTCGCGCGAGGTCGAGCCCACGGGCCTTCGCCACCTCGCGGGCATTGGTGCGGAGATAGCGTCCGCGGTCCCATTCGACCGGGCGCGGGCACGACGCCTCACGACGCCCAGTCGCTTTCGGAGCTCCCGTGGCGCC
>JALZOC010000019.1:5402-12215 GCA_030857365.1 Acidobacteriota bacterium | reverse complement strand
GTGCTCGGCGCCGGCGACACGAGGCTCCTCCTGTTCGGGGGCAAGGGGGGTGTGGGGAAGACGACGTGCGCGGCGGCCGCCGCCGTGTCGATCGCCCGGAGTTCGACAGCCAGAAACGTCCTTCTCCTGTCCACGGATCCCGCCCACTCGCTCTCCGATGCGCTGGGAGCGCCGGTCTCCGCGACGGCAGCCCCCATCCGCGGCGGCCCACCCAACCTGCTGGTGCGTGAGATCGATGCGGCCGCGGAGTTCCTCGAGGTCCGCCGGCGCTACGCGGACGCGATCGACGTCTGGTTCGATCGGTTGTCGCGCGGGGGCCCGGGCCTGAAGATGGATGCCGCCCACGACCGGCGCGTGATGCATGGCCTCATCGATCTGGCGCCGCCAGGGATTGACGAGCTCACCGCCGTCATGGAAGTGACCGATGCGCTGCTGGATGGGTCCGGGAACGAGCCGGATCTCGTCGTGATGGACACTGCGCCGACCGGTCACGCGCTGCGGCTGCTCGAGATGCCCGCCCTCGCACAGGGCTGGGCCCGCGCGCTGATGTCGATCCTGCTCAAGTATCAGCCCGTTACGGGTGTCGGGGAACTGGGAGCGGTGCTGCTCAGGATGTCCCAGGGGTTGGGGCGTCTCAGGTCGCTGCTGACGGACCCTCGGCGGGCCTCATTCATTGTCGTCACGCGCGCGGCCGCGCTGCCGCGCGAGGAGACTCGCAGGCTCGTCGCGCGGCTGGCCGCCATGCAGGTGCATGTCCCGTGGATTCTCGTCAATGCCGTTGGTCGCGGCACGTGCGCGCGCTGTCGCGCGGCCTCCCTCCACGAGCGCCGCGAGCTGCAGAAACTTCAGCGCCTGGCGTCAGGAGCTGCGCAGGGGCGCGTGCCGCTCGCCATCGCACCCGCAGAGATCCCCCCGCCCCACGGTGTGCGGGAATTGCAGCGATGGAAGTCGACGTGGCGGCGGTGGCCCCCACAACAACCGCCTCGGTCGTGAGATATCATCCTCCCCTGCGCAGATGGCACGCACCGCCACATACCTCTATTGCATCGTTCACGCGCCCAGGGCGCCTGCCGTCGGCCGGGCGCCGGGCGGCGTTCCAGGGGCCGGTCGTCCGGTCGCCAGGGCTGCGCGAGGGTCCCTCTGGGTGATCACGGCGGACGTGCCGCTGAGCCAGTATGGCGCCGATATTCTGGAAGGCTCGCTCCGCGATCTGCAATGGGTCGCGCGCATTGCCGTGGCGCACGAGGATGTGGTCGAGCACTTCACGCGGCAGCGCGGGACGACGGTCGTACCGGCGCAGCTCTTCACGATGTTCTCCACTCCGGACCGCGCGATCCAGGAAACCCGCTCGCGCGGTGGCGAAATTACTGCCGTCGTGAAGCGGATTGCCGGCTGCGACGAGTGGGGCGTCCGCATCACGCGCCGCGGGTCTCTGATTCCATCGCGGTTGGATCCGCAGCCGCCGGAATCGGGCGCCGCCTTCCTGGCAGCGAAGAAGGGGACGCGGGATGCCACCCGGGCCGCGCGCCTGACGGCTGCGGAGGCGGCACATTCGGCGTACCAGGCGCTTGCGGGCCTCGCGCGTGAGTCCCGCCGGCGCGACGATGCGCCCCCCGATGCGACGGCTCCGCCACTGCTCGATGCGGCCTTCCTCGTGCCGGCGGGCGGGCGGTCGCGCTTCAAAGCGGCGGCGAGGCGCCTGGCTGCGGAAGGTGCGACGGCCGGAACAGAGCTGACGGTCACGGGACCGTGGCCGCCGTACAACTTCGTGCGGCCGGACGTGCGGCGATGAGGGATCCACGCTCCCGTCGCTCCACGGTTCCCCGCGAGAAACCAGCCAGGCGGCCTCGAGCCCCCCACCCCCCGAAGGTGGTGCGCGCGCCGCCTCCATCCAGGCCCGCTCCGCCCAAGGCGGCACAGCGCCGTTCGACAGTGGCGCGCATCATGGACGAGACGGACACGTCTTTGCTCGACGTGGTCGACAACCTCCTGAACCGCGGCGTCGTCCTCAACGCGGACGTGGTGCTGTCACTCGCGAACGTGGATCTCGTCTACCTCCGCCTGTCGGCGCTGCTCTGTGCCGCGGACCGGGTGCTCCCGAGGCGGCGGTGAAGAACCTGTATGTCTTCGCGCTCGTGGAGCAGGCCGCCGCTCCGTTCTCCGCCACAGGTCACCGGATCGAGTTCGTCGAAGTCGAGGGAGTCTACGCAGCCGTGGAACGGATCCGCCGCGCTCCGGCCGTCACGGAAGATGCGCTTCGGGCGCAGCACGAGGTCGTCGAGCAGATTGCGAACCGGGTGACGGCCGTTCTGCCTGCCCGCTTCGGTGCGCTCGTCGACGATCGTGAGCTCGGGGCGGTGGTCTTTCAGCGTCGCACCGCGATCCGCGAGGCGCTGGCGCTGGTGCTGGGCCGCCGCCAGATGACGGCGCGCCTGTTCGCGGTGGACGCGGCGGCGCCGGCCGCCGCCGAGCCCGTCCGGTCGCGGGTGATCAGCGGTACGGAATACCTGGAGGGCCGCCAGGCAGCGGCATCGCCCCCCTTGCCCGCGGCCCTGGCGGGGCTCGCCTCCGCCGTCCGCAGCTACGTGGTCGCCGAACGGGCGGAAGGGAGCCGGGGCCGGGTGCTTTCGACGCTTTACCATCTCATCGATGAAGCGGACGTGGAGGCATACAAGGCGGCCGCCGCCTCCGTGAAGCGCGGTGTCCATGACTCGACGCTGACAATCAGCGGCCCGTGGGCACCCTTCGCGTTTGGGCCGGACCTGTGGGCGTGAAGCGCGGCGGCTCTTCAAAAGGCGGCAGGCCGAGGCGACGCAAGTCCCCGGCGCCTCGCAGCGGGACGGCTGTGCACCGGAAGCGTGTGGCCGGGGCCCCAACGGTGACCAGCCTCGAACTGGACGAGATCGAGTCGCTGCGCGCCGAGCTCGACAGAGTGTCAGCCTCGGCGCCGCCACGCTGGAATGCGGATCCTGAGGATGTGCGCCGTTCCGTGGGAAAGCTCGTGCTGACACTCGTCGAATTCATCCGGCAGCTCCTCGAACGCCAGGCCATTCGCCGGATGGAGGCGGGCACGCTGACGCCCGAGGAGATCGAGGCGGTGGGGCTCGCGCTGATGCGGCTCGAGGAAACGGTACGGTACGTCGGAGGACAATTCGGTCTCGCGCCTGAAGACCTCAACCTGGATCTCGGCCCGATCGGAAAGCTGATCTGACGGGTGCGGCAGGTTCAGTGTGCGCCGAACACGTAACATCCGGGGGCCACGAGCAGGCGCGCGTCGCGGGTGAAGAAGAGGCTGGTGGGCGCCACGATTCCCGCCGCACGGAACTGAAGTGTCCTCCGCTTCTCCCCGGTCGCGTCGTACACATACGTGAACGGCGCCACGAGCGAGACCCACAGGTTCCCGGCCGGGTCGACGGCGGCGGTGCGGATCATCGAAGGGACGAGCGGGATCTCCTTGTCCGTCGTGCGCCGTCGCCACGATCCCGGCATCTGGCTCATATACGGATCCACTTCGATTCCCTGCACGTGACGTTCGAAGGCGAGCTTCCCGTCCGCGTCGTACTTCCGGAACATCGGCGCACCCGTCAGGAACACATAGTAGAAGCCTCCCCTGGCCAGGGGCAGCGTCAGCCCGACGTTCAGCGCCTCGTGCAGGGCAGGATCTCTCTCCTGGCCGGTGGCGCGCAATTCACCGAATGCGCGGCGCGGAGTACCGTCCAGACCGTACTCGGTGACGAGCGCCCCGGTTTCCGGCTGGCTCATGAGCACACTCGAGCCGGTGTACTTCAATGCCCCGAGGCCGCTCCTCGTCACATCCCCGACGAAAACGAGCGGCACCGCCCGTCCCGCTATCGTGAACCCGCCGAGCGACGCGCCGGACGGCGCAAAGAACTGCACACGCCGCAGAGGACCTGGCGCGTCTGCCACCATGAAGGTGCCGTCGAGGGCGGAGTCGAAGGCGGTCGGACTGATGATGCGTCCCGTCTCACCCCCGATCTGCACGATCTTCTGCGGCGCGTCGGCGCCACGGCTGAACGTGTAGACCGCGTGCGCGCGGCGGTCGAATACCAGGTACGTTCCCGCCGCGGAGACATGGCACGCGGCGATTTCCTCGAAGACGCCGGCGGCGTGCGCTGGCAGTCCTCGGATCGACGCGCGCTCCTCCACCTGCCCCGAGAGCCGTGCGCTGAACGCGGCGGCGAACGCGGCAGCAAGCAGGAAGCGAGTCAGTAGCGTGCGAGATCGCGGATCGCCCGCAGGACGTCTGCCGACTGGGGCAGGATGGCTTCTTCCAGGTCAGGGTAGTAGGCAACCGGCGCATCGAGTGCGGCGACGCGGCGGATGGGCGCATCGAGGTGCTCGAACAGTTCGTCGGCGATGCGCGCGGACAGCTCGGCTCCGAAGCCGCACGTCAGCTGATCTTCGTGCGCGATGATGACCCGGTTCGTTTTCGTCACCGCCGCGCTGATGCCGGCCCAGTCGTACGGGGCAATCGTCCGGAGATCGATCACCATCACGCTGATGCCGTCTTTCTCGGCCTGCTGCGCGGCCAGCAGCGACCGCTGCACGAGCGCACCCCAGGTGATGACGACCAGGTCCGTGCCGTCGCGGCGGACGGAGGAGCTCCCGAACGGCACCATGTAGTCGGGGCCGAGATACTCCCCCTTGTTGTAGGTCTGACGGTACAGATGCTTGTGCTCGAGGAAGAGCACGGGGTCGTCGCACCGGATGGACGTCCGGAGAAGGCCCGCCGCGTCCTGTGCGTTGGATGGGAACACGACGCGAATGCCCGGGCAGTGGGCGAAGATGCTCTCGCCCGACTGGCTGTGGTACGGGGCCCCCCCGCGCAGATAGCCGCCAATGGCCGTCCTGATGACCATCGGGCACGCGAACTCGTTGTTCGATCGGTAGCGGAGCATCGACATCTCGTCGCGCATCTGCATCATCGCCGGCCAGATGTAATCGAAGAACTGGATTTCGACCACCGGCTTGATGCCGCGGACCGCCATGCCGACCGCGCGGCCGATGATTGCCGCCTCGGCCAGCGGCGAATTGAACACCCGTGCGGGGCCGAACGCGCGCTGCAGGCCGTGCGTCACTTTGAAGACCCCTCCCTTGCCCGACACGGTCTCCAGTGCGTCCGCCCGACTGGCGTCGGCCACGTCCTCTCCGAACACCACGATCCGCGGCTCGCGCGCCATCTCGTCCTTCAGCGTGCGGTTGATCGCGGCGACCATCGTGTCGGGCTTGCCGTGCGGCGCCGGGGCCGTACTGAAGGCCGCCGACGTCGGATCCACGTCCGGTGAGTACACGTGGGCCATTACGGTGCTGGCCGAGGGTCTCGGGGCCGCGATGGCCCGATCCGCGGCGGCATTCACCTCCGCCTGGACGTCCTGCGCGATTCCAAGGAGATCCGCGTCCGTTGCCACCCCTTCGGCCTTCAGGAACGCGGCCAGCTTTGCGATCGGATCGCGCTTCGCTTCGGCCGCACGCTCTCCCGCGGTCTTGTACAGCTTCTCGTCGTCGGACAGCGAGTGAGAGTAGGGACGGGTGACCCTGGCATGCACCAGCGCCGGGCCCTTGCGGGCGCGCGCATACGCCACCGCGTCCGTCATGGCCCGGTAGCTCTCGAGAAAATCCGTGCCGTCGATGCTCTGCACGAGGAGTCCGGGGAAGGAGGCGACGAGCCGGGACAGATCGCCACCCGCGGTCTGCACTTCGACGGGGACTGAGATCGCGTACCCGTTATCCTCGACGAGATAGATGACCGGCAGCCGTCCGAGGCATGCCGCATTCAGCGATTCCCAGAATTCTCCCTCGCTCGAAGCGCCTTCACCGATCGACACGTACACCACTTCGTCGCGGTGAAAGCGGGCGTCCCGGCCCTCGATCGACGTGACCTTGTCGTAGAGGATCCCCGCTTCAGCAGAGCCTATCGCATGGAGGCACTGCGTGCCGGTCGGGCTGGACCCCGAGACGATGTTGTGTTGTTGATGGCCCCAGTGCGAGGGCATCTGCCGGCCGCCCGAGCTCGGATCGTCCTTCGCGCCGACGCCGCTCAGGAACATTTCGTACGGCGTGACCCCCAGAGCGAGGCACAGGGCGCGATCGCGATAGTAGGGGTAGAACCAGTCATATCCCGACCGCAGCGCCATGCCGGCCGCGGCAAGCACGGCCTCGTGGCCCGCACCGCTGATCTGGAAGAAGATCAGGCTCTGGTTCTTGAGCTGGATTTCCTTGTCGTCGATACGCCGCGACAACACCATCAGCCGGTAGGCGCGAAGGAGGTCATCGCGCGTGAGGCCGCGGTCCCCGGCGCCCGCGCTCTCCGATTGCGTGCTCCTGCCGTTGCTGACCGCCGTCGCCTTCATTCCGTTGGGGTCCTCCGACCGCACCTGAAGTGAGTGGTCCGAGCGCGAAAGTCCCGTGTGACAGGGCCGTGACGGCCGCAACGCCGCGAAAGCAAAGGCTGGATTATAACAGGTATAATCCACCTCCCGTGACTCCTGCGCCCGTACGGCTCCATCGATGGGACGAAATCGCCCTCGAGAAGGTCACCGAGATGATCTCTCGCAAGATTGTCACCGGCGCGCGCGAGATGGTCGCGCAGGTCTACCTGAAGAAGGGGGCCCTCGTCCCGATGCACTCCCACGAAAGTGAGCAGATGACGTATGTCCTGCAGGGAGCGTTGAAGTTCCTCATCAACGGGGAAGAAATCACGGTGCGCGAGGGGGAACTGCTCCACATCCCGTCACGCATGGAGCACCAGGCCGAGGCGCTCGACGACACCTTCGAGCTCGATCTCTTCAGCCC
>JALZOC010000019.1:0-5392 GCA_030857365.1 Acidobacteriota bacterium | reverse complement strand
CTTCAGCCCCATCCGGCAGGACTGGCTCGACCACACCGATCTGTACTTCCAGGGATGAGTCGTCCCCTCCAGCCACGGTCAGTGCACCTTCCGGTCCCAGTCGGACCGGCCGCCTGAGTAGACGTCGAACTTCCGGCGCAAGCGGTTCATTTTCCACTTCACGTACCGATACTTGATCTCGGCCGAGAAACCGCCCCCGCCCCCCTTCAGGTACAGGTAGCCGAACACCATGCCGCCCAGATGCGCGGCGTGCGCCACCGAGGGTTCGCCGCCCGCTGCGGACATGAACGCGATGGCGCCGATGATCATCACGAAATACTTGGCTGGTATCGGGAAGAGCATGAAGAGCAGAATCGGGCGATCCGGGTAGTAAATCGCGAAGGCAAGGAGAAGCCCGAACAGCGCTCCCGACGCTCCCCCCGTGCTCGAACTGTACGTCGCCGCCGTTACGGCAAACGGCAGCAACCCCACCACCATCGTCGTGAAGGCTGCGCCGACGCCCGTGATGGCGTAGTAGCGCACGAAGAACGGGGTGCCCCAGCGCCGCTCGAGCTCCACACCGAACATCCAGATGCCCAGCATGTTGAACAGGATGTGGGTGAACCCGTAGTGGACGAACATGTACGTGACCGGCTGCCAGATCCACCGGCGCTCGATGACGGCTTCGGGAATGAGCCCGAGATAGGGCCGAAACGACGGGGCGACGAAGCAGACGACGAACACGGCGACGTTGGCCCAGATGATCCACTTCACGGCCGGAGTCATGGGACCCGGACCGAACGAGTAGCTGAGCGCGGTGGGCGGGGAGTAGCGGGCCATCGTGCGGACTCGAAAGAAACTATCGTACCACCTGCGCCGTGCCGAAGGAACCCGGAACACGCGCCGGCAGGGGAAGGGCGAACGCGGCCGCCAGCAGCGGCACGACCGACAGCCCCACCAGCGTGTATTCAATGCCAACCCTGTCGGCAATCAAGCCGACAAACGGCACGCTCAGCCCCCCGGTGCCCCACGCGAAGCCCATCATGAGAGAAGACACCGTGGCGGCGCTGACCGGTGCCAGGGACTGCCCGAACGTGACGTTGACCGGCAGCGTGGACTGCAGGAACAGGCCGCCGATCGCCAGCAGGACCACGAACGGCACACCGGTCGTGAACGGGGCGGCGAACAGGAACGGGCACGAGGCGATGAGCGACAGCGCGATCACCTTGCGGGCGCCAAATCGGTCCGCCACCGGGCCTCCCAGGAACCCGCCCAGTCCGCTCCCGAACAGGTACAGCGCGACGGCGGCCCCCGCTTCCCCCACGGTGAAGCCTCGTCGGGTCAGCATGACCGGCACGAACGTCGCGAAGCCGAGCGATGTAAGCGTTCGCAGTACGACGATGGTGTACAGGAGTGCGAGAGGCTTCGCGTACGGACGCAGAGCCGTGAAACCGCCGCTCGACGAATGGTGCAGCGGAATGGCCGGCACACGCCGCAGGAACAAAGCCACGACGGCAAGTCCCGGAATCGCGAGCAGCGGCGTCACGCCGAGGCCGAAGCGTTCGGCCACAGGGGCAAACAGGAGCGGACCGAGGGCGAACCCCAGCGTGCCCCCGGTGATGTACACCGACATCGCGAACCCGCGCTGCTCACCACCAAGGCGATGCGCGAGCGCCGCCGCCGGAGGATGGAAGGCGGCCCCGCCCAGCCCGCCGACGAGCAGAATGGCCGCGAGCATCCCCGTCGACGTCGCCAGCCCTACGCAACTGAGCACGAGCACGGCGATCACCGGACCGACGGTGACGAGCAGGCGCGGCCGCCAGCGATCCGCCAGATGGCCGAAACCCACCTGCGCGACCGACGCCGCCAGCTGAAAGAGCATCGTCAGCGTACCAGCGGCCGCGAGACTCAGCCCGAGCCGCGGGATCAGCAGCGGCAGCATGGGCGCGAAAATGTTGCCGTATCCATCCACCACCATGTGGGCGCCGGCCATCAGCAGAATGGTGGGATGGAGCCGGAGCCTCGCGGACGCCGCGGTCAGGTCCCTCATGCGACCGGCCCCGCCAGGCGACGGCGTCGGAGCACGAGGCCGAACGCCTGCTCGAACTCCTCGATCCTGAGCACCCTCGCGCCGACGACGAGTGCCAGCAGTCCGGCCGCGATCGCGGCCGCCACCTGGCTTCCGCGGAGCGCGGGTGAGGAGCCCGGAAACCAGCGGGGCGACCACATCATCGTGACGTGCGCGGCCCCGCCCATGAAGAGTGACGCTGCGAGGATCTTCGCGAATGCCACGGCGATGCGTGTGCCTTCGACGCCTGACAGCCGGCGGCGCAGCAGCCAGAGCAGGAGGCCGGCGTTGAAGATCGCCGCGAGCGATGTTCCCGCCGCGAGGCCCCGGAAGCCCATGGCGCGCACCAGCGCCAGGTTGACGATCAGGTTCACGGCCACGGAGCCGACGCTCACGAGCACGGGCGTCCGGCTGTCACGGAGCGCATAGAAGGTCGGGGAGGCGATTTTCACGGCCGAATAGGCGAGCAGGCCGGGAGCGTAGCAGATCAAGGCTGCCGCCGTGGCCGCGGTGTCGGACGCGGTGAACCTCCCGCGCTCGAGCAGCAGCGCGACGACGGGCGTCGCAAGGACCATCAAGCCGATCGTCGCCGGCACGTTCAGCATCAACATCATCCGGAGTGCACGCGACAGCGCCGTGCGGACGCCGGGAACATCGCCCGCTGCCGCGCGCTCGGCAATATCGGGCAGCGCGGCTGTCGCAATGGAGATTCCGAAGAGGCCAATCGGCAGGTACATGAGCCGGAACGCGTAACTGAGCCAGGAAACCGCGCCCTGCGGCTGGGTCGTCGCGAGGAACGTGTTGACGAAGACGTTGATCTGGACGGCGGCGAGACCCAGTGTGCCGGGTCCCATGAGGCGCAGGACATCACGAAGCGCGGGGTCTTTGAAATCGAGCACCGGCCGGTATCGAAAACCCTCCCGGTGCAGCGCCGGCCACTGGAGCAGCATCTGCCCCAGCCCGCCGGCGAGCGTCCCGATCGCGATGCCGGTGATTGGCGCAAGGCCGAACCGAGGCATCATCGGCGCCAGGGCGACGGCGGACGCGATCGTCGCGACATTGAACATCGCGGGTGACAGGGCGGGGATGAAGAACCGGCGCACCGAATTGAGCATGCCCATCATCGCGAGCGATGCCGCGATCGTCATCAGGAACGGCAGCATCAGCATCGTGAGGTCGGCCGTGAGCTCGAGCTTGCCAGGTGTGCCGCCGAAGCCGGACGCCATCAGCCTGGTGATCGGGTCGGCGAAGAGGATGCCGAGCGCGACGACGATGCCGGTGACGACGAGCAGCGCATTGATGACCAGGTTTCCCAGGCGCCAGGCGGCCTCGCGCCCCTCGACCGCGAGCGTGCGGGTGAAGGCCGGCACGAAGGCCGCTGTCATGGCACCTTCGGCGAAGAGGTCCCGCAACAGGTTGGGGACGCGAAACGCCACATTGAAGGCGTCCATTTCGACGCCGCTGCCCGCGCCGAACCGCGCGGCGAGCACCATCTCGCGCGCGACGCCCAGCAGGCGGCTCGCCATCGTGGCGAGCCCAATCAGGCCGGCCGATCGCGCCAGCGTCGAGCTCATCGCACGGGGCGTGGGGCGAAGGGAGTGACCGGGGCAATCCTGGCGCGCATCGGGGGCGTCAGCGTACCACTAAAAAAGGCCCCTGCCTTGCGGCAGGGGCCAGGTGGAGGAGGGTGAGAGGCCGTCTCGAGCCTGTCAACGCGATTGGACGAACCAGGAGCGGAAAAGGTTTCCGAGCGGGCGTTCAGGCGCCGCCAAGCTTGCGGCGGACGATGTCATTGACCGTGCGCCCGTCCGCGCCGCGGCCGGCCAGCTTGGGCATGACCGCTTTCATCACGCGTCCCATGTCCTTGGCCGCGGTGGCGCCGGTCTCAAGGACGGCCTCGTCGACCGCGCGTTCGATCTCCGCGGGATCGAGAGGCGGCGGGACGTAGGCTTCGAGGACCGCGATCTCGGCCGTCTCGCGCGCGGCGAGCTCGGCGCGCCCGCCCTTGGTGAACTGCTCGACCGAGTCGTGCCGCTGCTTGATGAGCGATGCGACCACCTGCTGGGCCTCGGCCTCGTCGAGCGGGCGGCCTTTCTCGACCTCCCGGTTCATCAGCGCGGCTTTCGCCATGCGGAGCGGCATCAGCCGCGCCTGATCCTTGCTCCGCATCGCCGCGGTCATGTCGCCACTGATTCTTTCGATTAAAGTCATGCTCACATCCTCAGACAGCGCTCAGCTCTCGGCTCTCAGAGCCTGGGAACAATCCAGCTACGGGAGAATTATTCACAAGCTCAGCCCTCAGCTTGAGCTGACAGCTGACAGCTGACTAGAACGTCGTGTACCACGTTACCACTCCACCCCAGCAGACCGCGGCGACGAGCGCAACGGCCACGACGCGGCCGGCCGTCGGACGGGCCCAGAGCATCGACGCGCCCGCCGCGCCGGCCAGGGCGACGGCAGGCAGCGACGCGAGGTAATAGCGCATATCCACCGGGGTGAGCACGCCGAGGGCGAGAAAGAGGAGGCACGTCAGCCCCCAGCCCGCAAGGGCAAGCGTCAGTCGATCCCGCCCGCCGCGCCGATACAGCCCCCATCCGCCGGCTGCCGCGAGAATCAACGCACCCAGCCCGAGATACGACCGGAGGTACATCGGCACGCTCCGCGCGCGCGCGGCGAGACCCCGCCCGCCCGCATCGGGTGCGGCCGCAACCGTTTCGGCTGTGATGCGCGAGAGCTCGGCGCGGTACGTCTCCCCGAAATGGCCGTAATAAACAACGACGGCGAGGGAGAGGGCGAGCAGGACCGCCATCACGACCGCGGCTGACGACTCGCGGCCGGCTGCGTCGCCTCGCCATCGGAACAGGACGGCGACCGAGACGCCCGTGCAGAATAGGAGTGCGAACGTGCTGGTGTGCGACATGAACGCCAGGGCAAAAATGCATGTCAGCAGCACCACGTATGCCGCACGGAACCGGCTCACCGGTGCGGCTGCAACGACGGCCAACGCGAAGACGGCAACCGACTGCGCGAACGCGTTGGTGAGATTCCCGACGGTGAAGATGCGGAACGACAGCGGCATCATGTGATAAAGGACGACGGCGGCGGCACCTGTCCACGCCGCGTTCCACGACTGCCGCACCGCGACGTACAGCGCCGCGCCCGCGAGCGCGTCGACGGTCATCCCCACGACGCGCAGCAGGTCCATATCAGCCGTGCCCCTGGTGACGAGTCCGCTGAAGGCTGCGGCGAGAAGATAGAACGCGGGCGGGTATGGAAACGTGTAGTTGCCCGGCGCAAGGGAGGTGAAATACAGGCTGCCGGCGAGCACGCCCTGGAAGCGATGGG
>JALZOC010000295.1 GCA_030857365.1 Acidobacteriota bacterium | reverse complement strand
GGCCTGCAGGCCATCGTAGGCAATGCTGACGCTGAAGCCTCTCTTCTTGAGCAGGTTCGTCAAGAGGTGCACGTGCACCTTGTCGTCGTCGGCCACCAGAATTGTCATGCTCATTCCTGTCCCGCGCCGTTGCCGCCGCCTCCGATGCACATGTGACCCCGTCCAGCAGGCACGTCGAAGGCGCCCGCCGCGATCTTTCGAAGATGTCATCGCGATCACAGAAGTCGTGCGTGAGCCTCGCGGTCGATCGGTGCCGCAGCGGCTCACAGCGGCTTCAGGCCCGTCGACACGGGAGAACCGCCTGAAGCCGGTTGAGCAAGGCGGCGGCCACCCCTCCTCCCTCATGGCAGCGCACTTGCTCACGATGCTGTCTTGACCTTTCGACAGACACCGCGGTGCCGATCGGCCGGAGCGTCGGACAGCAGGCGATCGTTTGCAGCACCTCGCCCGGCGCACGCGCCGGCCACGCTCCGCGGCGCGGTACCATGCGCGTCCTGATCGCCGACGATGACCGCGTCGGCGCGACGATCCTCAGGCATGCTGCCGAGCGGCTGGGGCTCGAGGCCGTCGTCAGCCACGATGGCGAAGAGGCCTGGGGAATCCTTCAGAACGACGGCACCATCGCGATGGCGATCCTCGACTGGATGATGCCAGGCGCGGACGGACTCGAACTCTCCCGTCGAATCCGGCGTGACGATGCACGGTCGCACATGTACGTGATGCTGCTGACCGCGCGGAACGGGCCGGCGGATGCCGTGACAGCGATCGACGCGGGCGCCGACGACTACCTGACGAAGCCCTTCGATCCCGAAGAGCTTCGAGCGCGCGTGCAGGTCGGGATCAGGATCGTGAGCCTCCAGAAGCGGCTGGCCGAACGTGTGGCGGAACTGCAGGAGGCGATGTCGAAGGTGAAGCAACTGAGCGGTCTCCTGCCCATCTGCAGTTACTGCAAGCGGATCCGGAGCGACGAAGACTACTGGGAGCAGATGGAGAGCTTTGTGTCACAGCACTCGGAAGCGCAGTTCAGCCACGGCATCTGCCCCCATTGCTTCGAGGCCGCGTGCAAGGACTTCGAGCGTTGAGGAAGCGCAGCGGTGCTCTGCTGCTGCCGGGGCTGGCGCTTGTGGCGGCGTGTGGACCCGCATCGCAGAAACCGGCGCCTCAGGTCCTCACATCAATTGCGGAGGTACGGGCGCTGAACCCCGCGCAAGCCGAGCGCGGACGCGCTGTGCGTCTCCAGGGGATCGTCACGTACTCCCATGCCGGATCGAGGTCCCTTGTCATTCAGGCGGGGGACGAGGGTGTTTTCGTCGACACCGGCAAGGCCTCTGCCGATCTGACACCGGGCCGGGAGGTCGAAGTCGAGGGATCGACAGGGATCGGAGAATCGTCCGCGGTCGTGCTCGCCAGCAGACTGACGGACCTGAAGTCCGCGCCGCTGCCGGCGGCGGAGCGCGTCTCCATCGAGGCGTTGACCTCGGGAATGTACTCCGGCCGCCTCGTCGACGCCGCGGGAATCGTCCGTGCCGGTCAGCGCGACAATGACGGCCGGCTGACATTGACCGTTGCCGCGGTGGACGGCGCATTTCAGGCGCGCGTCCACTCCGGGTCTGGCGCGGCGTTCAGCGACGCCCTCATCGACTCGAGAGTCACGGTGCGCGGAGTCGCCCGGACGACGTTCGACATGCGCGGCCGGGCGGTGCGCCTGCAGATCCTGGTGTCGGACCTCAGGGACGTTCAGGTCCTCGGAGCCCCTCCGGCCGACGCGTTCTCAATTGCCGTCCAGTCGATCGGCGCGCTGCTCCATGCGGTGCCCGGCGCGCCGCTCCATCGCGTGCGCGTTCAGGGTGCCATGGCGCTGCGGGCAGACGGCACCGTCCTCGTCACGGACCGGAGCGGGAGCGTCCCGGTTCACATCCCCGAGCTCAGTGGAGTGCCGACGGGGGCGCACATCGACGTCCTGGGGTTCCTGGCACGGGGGCCGGAAGGCGTCCGGCTGGAGCATGCGGTCTTCCGCCGGATCGACGCGCCCGCGCACGCGCCGAATCCCTCCAGTGCAGCGCCGGCGGCGACAGAGCGCGGGGAACTGCCCACGCTCGAGAGCATCGCCGAGATCCGCCGGCTGCCTCCCGTCGAAGCGCGGCGCGGCTATCCGGTTCGTCTCCGAGCCGTCGTGACATCTCCCTTCGCGTCGACCGCGGCCTTCATCCAGGACTCGACGGCCGGGATCTTCATGGTCAAGCGGGACCAGACCTTCGAGGCCGGCCAGCTGCTGGAGGTCGTCGGGCAGACGGGCGCGGGCGATTTCGCGCCGGTGGTGGACAAAGTCGCCGCACGGGTGATCGGCGCGGCGGCTCTGCCCGATCCGCTCCAACCGCCGCTGGCTCAGCTTTTCACCGGTGCGTTCGACAGCCAGTGGGTGCAGGCCGAGGGCGTTGTACAGGGCGTGACCCGCCAGGGAACGGAGGCCCGGCTCTCGATCGTCGAGGGGCCCTACAGGTTCGTCGTCGAGCTCGAAGTCGGGAACGGCCCGCTTCCGACCGAGCTCGTCGACTCGAAGATCCGAATCCGCGGGGCGGCCGCCTCCGTGTTCAACGAGCGGCGGCAGCTCCTCGGCATCCGGCTGATCGTGCCGGAGCCGAAGTACATCAGCGTGCTGGAGCACGGCGTGCCGGATCCCTGGTCGCTGCCGGTACAGCCCGTCGACACCCTGATGCAATACAGTCCGGAAAAAAAGGCCGGGCATCGCGTCAGAGTGCAGGGCCTCGCCACCCTTCAGACGTCCACCGGGGCGTTGTACATCAAGGACGCCACCGGCGGCCTTGTCGTGCTGACGCACGAGAATCTCACTGTCACGCCGGGCGATCGGGTGGACGTCGTCGGATTCCCCACCAAGGGCGACTATCTCCCGGTCCTGCAGGACGCGATCGTGCGAAAGAACGAGGCCGGACCGCCGCCTCTACCGGCCTACGTGACGATTGAGGAGGCGCTGGGCGGAAACTATCATGCGCAGCTCGTGCGGATGGAAGCGACGCTGCTCGATCAGATCGTCAACTCCACCGGGCGGGTCCTCACGCTCCAGGCCGGGCGGCACGTCTTCAACGCGATCCTCGAGGCCCCCCCCGGTGCGGACCGGCTGACCGCAGTGCGCCCGGGCAGCCTCGTCCAGGTCACCGGCGTCAACGTCGTCACGACGGAGACGTCGCTCGCAGCCCAATCGCTCAAGGACAACAGCTTTCCGTCCATCCGGGACTTCCGGCTGCTGCTTCGAACCCCGAACGACGTTGTCGTGTTGAGGAGCGCGTCATGGTGGTCGGTGGCGCACGTGCTGTGGGTGCTCGGGGGGCTTGCGCTCCTGGTCCTGACGGCGCTCGCCTGGATCAGCGTCCTGCGGCGGCGCGTGCGTCAGCAGACGGCGTTCATCCGCCGTCAGCTCGACACGGAAGCTTCCCTGAAGCAGGCCGCGCAGGCGGCCAACAGCGCGAAGTCGGAGTTCCTGGCGAACATGAGCCATGAGATCCGCACTCCGATGAACGGCATCGTGGGGATGACGGCGATCGCCCTCGATACCGAGCTCACGGCGTATCAGCGAGAGTGCCTCGTAACGATCAACCACTCTGCCGAGTCGCTGCTCAGGATTCTGAACGACATCCTCGACTTCTCGAAGATCGAATCGCGAAAGCTCGAGCTGGAGGCGATTCCGTTCTCGCTGTCGGACACTCTCGCGGACGCTCTGAGACTGCTGTCGGTCGAAGCCGGTCGCAAAGGCCTGGAGCTCATGACCGACATCGATCCGGATGTGCCCACCGATCTGGTCGGGGATCCGCTCAGGCTGAATCAGATCGTGACGAACCTCGCCGGAAACGCGCTCAAGTTCACCGCGCGTGGTCATATCCTCGTCGCCGTCCGGAACGAGGCCCTGCACGACGGGGCGGTAAAGCTGCACTTCTCGGTGTCGGATACGGGGATCGGCATTCCCCTCGACAAGCAGGCGACGATCTTCGAGGCGTTCAGCCAGGCCGATGGATCGACGACGAGGAAGTTCGGCGGGACGGGCCTGGGCCTGGCGATTTCCGCGACGCTGGTGCGCCTGATGGGAGGCCGCATCTGGCTGAAGAGTGAACCGGGCGCCGGAAGCACGTTCCACTTCACCATTGCGCTCGACGTCGCGGCCACGGCCTCCGCGTCAGTGGCGCCCGCGGAGCTTGCAGGCCTGCCGGTGCTGATCGTAGACGACAACGACGTAAACCGGAGAATTCTCCACTCGCAGGCGACGAAGTGGGGGATGCGCCCGACCGTGGTATGCAGCGGACGGGAAGCGCTGGAGAGCCTCACGGCCGCGGCGCACGAGGGGCGTCCCTTTCCGCTCGTGCTGCTGGACGCCAACATGCCCGATCTCGACGGCTTCGAAGTGGCCCGGGTCGTTGCCGGCCAGCCGGAGCTGACGGGCGCCACGATCATGATGTTGAGCTCTTCGGGGCTGGAGGGTGAGGCGGCCCGCTGCCGCTCGCTGGGGATTGCCGCGCATCTCACCAAGCCGATCAAAGACAGCGACCTGCGGAGCGCCATGTGCCGGGTGCTTGAGCGACACGCCGGTGCGGCGGCGGCGCGGCACGTCCCCGGCGCGGCGGCGCAGCACAGCGTCGCCCCGGCGGCGCCGGCCGAAGTCCCTTCTCGACCGGCCGCACCTGTCCGGCGGTTGCGGGTGCTCGTCGCCGAGGATAACGTCGTGAACCAGCGAGTCGCGCTCGGGCTGCTCGCCAGGT
>JALZOC010000294.1 GCA_030857365.1 Acidobacteriota bacterium | reverse complement strand
GCTCTGGCGGGCTCGGTGGCCGCGTCCGATGCGTTCTTCCCGTTTCGCGACGGCCTCGACGCCGTCGCGGCCGCCGGCGCCACGGCCGTCGTGCAGCCCGGCGGATCGGTCCGCGACGCCGAGGTCATTGCCGCGGCGGACGAGCGTGGCGTGGCGATGGTCTTCACGGGCCGACGCCATTTCAGGCACTAGCCCTTCGAACTTGAGACCGTTCCCCCCCCTTTCCCGCCGTCTCGTCCTCTGGATACTGCTCTCTCTCGCGGTCTGTCCCTATTTCGTCGACCTGAACGGATCGTCCATCTGGGACGCGAACGAGGCGTTCTATGTCGAGACGCCTCGCGAAATGATCGAGCGCAGCGACTATGTTGGTCCGACGTTCAACTACCAGCCGCGTTTCAACAAGCCGGTTCTCAGCTACTGGATCGTCGCGGGGTTCTACAAGGTGTTTGGCGTCTCGGTCGGCGTTCAGCGCGTTCCGATCGCGCTCGGTGCGGTCGCGATGATCCTGATTGCCTTCGCCCTTGCGAGGAGTGCGGCGCCGCCGGACGGCACCGCTCGCAGTGGCGGCGCTGGGATTGAAGCCGCGCTGTGGGCCGCCGTGGGCCTGGCGGTGGCGCCGCGGCTGATGATGTTCGGGCGCCGAATCTTCATCGACATCTACATCTCGATGTTCATGGCAGCCACGCTGCTGTTCTTCGCGCTTTCCGAACGCTACCCCGAGCGGCGCCGGCTGTTCCTGTTCCTGATGTACGCGTCGGTCGGCCTGGGCGTCCTGACGAAAGGGCCTGTTGCCGCCGCACTGCCGGGACTGGTCTTCGCGCTGTACCTGCTGGTCCACGGAGAGCTCAAGCGGGTACGCGAGATGATGATTCCGATGGGGGCCGTCGTGGTCCTTGCCATCGTCGTCCCGTGGTACGCGGCGTTGTACCAGCGCTACGGCTGGACCTACATCACTTCTTTCCTCCTGGGGGAAAACGTGGCGCGGTTCACCGACGGCGTCGGAGTCGAGACGCGGCGGGGGCCGTTCTTCTATCTTCCGGTCGTCCTCAGCGATTCGTTTCCGTGGTCGCTGTGCCTGTTCGGCGCGGCGGCATCGTGGGTGGCGGACCGCAGCACCCGGCAGTCAGCACCAGCCGTACAGCCCCCTGAAGAGACCCGCGCGGCACGCGTTCGCACGCTCATGTGGCTGTGGGTGATCGGCATCGTCGGCTTTTTCTCGTTCTCGGCTGCCAAGCAGGATCTGTACATCTTCCCGATCGTTCCCGTCGTGGCGGCGCTCGGAGGGCTGCTGATTGCCCGGTCGCGCCCGGACGGCACTCCCGAGCGGCCGCAGTGGCTCCGGATTACAGGCGGAGCGATCGGGACGCTGCTAGCGGCGGCCGGTCTCGGGACGTTGTACATCTTTCACGCAGCCGGCACTGTGTACGTGCTCAACGGGGCGCGGGTGGTCGGCGTGGCCGCGGCCGTTGGTGGAGCCGTCGCGCTTGCCCTCGCCGTTGCAAGAAGGCCTCGCGCGGCGTTCCTGGCGATCGTTCTCGCGCTGGTGACGCTGAACTGGGTCTTCGTGATTCGCGTGCTGCCGAGCTTCGAGAGGTATAAGCCTGTGCCGCGGCTGAGCGCCGCGATCCAGCAGCGCCTCGAGGCGGGGGATGCCGTGGTCCACTACAACGTCGCGCTCCCGAGCATGGTGTTCTATCTTCGCCGGCACATCGACGTGCTGTTCGAGCGGGAGGTGTTTCTGCGCGCCTTCCGGGAGAACCGGACGGTGTTTGCCGTCCTCAGCGCACAGGACTACGCTGCTCTCCGGCCGGAAATCGGAGTGCCAACCTGCGTGCTCGAGCGGGAATCCACGGTGAACGTGAAGCTGAAAGCGGTTCTCGCGCGCGACCCGCTTCCCGAAGTGCTGCTGATCACGAACGAATGTCGCTAGAGGCCCCTGGAGACTCTATTCGAACAGTTCCCCCGCCGTCACGGTCGCCGGTCCGAACTTGCCGACGACAATTCCGGCGGCGCGATTGGCCAGTCGGGCCGCTTCGACGAGTGGAGCGCCCGCGGCGAGCGCCAGCGTGATCGTGGCAATCACGGTGTCGCCGGCGCCGGTCACGTCGGCGACCTCGCGAGCCTCCGCCGGCAGCTCGGCGTCGCCTTCCGCGGCGTGGAGCGTCATCCCGTGTTCGCCCCGCGTAATCAGGACGGCGTCGGACCCGGCCCGTTCACGGAAGCGTCGGGCTGCGGCGAACGCTTCTTCACCGGTGCGGATCCGCATGTGCGTGACCGCCTCCGCTTCGTGGTGATTCGGCGTGATGAGGGTCGCCCCGCGGTAGTAGTCGACATGCGGCACCTTCGGGTCGATCAGCACGGGAATCCGGCGGTGCGCCGCCGCGGCAATCGCCGCTGCGGCGACGCCACGCGACACGGCCCCCTTCAGGTAGTCGGACACGAGAATGGCATCCGCCGACCCAGCCAGCCTGGTGATCCGCTCGAGCATCGCGATCTCCACGGCGCCATCCACCTCGCGGTCGTCCTCGTAGTCGATGCGCGCCACCTGCTGATTCCGCGTCGTCACGACGCGCAGTTTGCGGGTGGTGCGCCGATGCGTGTCGGTGACGATGCCGCTCGTTCCCACATCCAGCCGGCCGAGCGCCTCCCGCATGCGCCCGGCATCCGGGTCGTCGCCCGCAACGCCAATCACTTCGACGCGCCCGCCCAGCGCGGCCACGTTGTGCGCGACGTTCGCGGCGCCGCCGAGCCGGTAGTCTTCGTGATCGAACCTGACCACCGGAACCGGCGCCTCCGGAGAGATGCGATCCACCCGGCCAATCACGAAATGATCGAGCATGAGATCGCCGATGATGAGGACGAGCCGGCCGGCGAGCGCTGACGGAAGATCAGCCCGCCCGATCATGTGAGCCGCACGGGGGCCGGAGTCCCCGCCCCGCCGGCGGCGTCGGCCCGCGGAAGTGCCCGATCGGCGGCGTAGGGAAGGGCGACGAGCAGGAGAAAGAGCATCAGGAACTCGGAGTCGCCGAAGTTGTACTCGAACATCCCCGCGGCGACCATGGCCACGACCGAGGCGAGAGCGGCCGTGGTAATCGAGGGGTGCGCGGTCGTCTTCCGCGTGCGCAGGAAGTCGACGATGAGCGTCACGACGAACCAGAGCCACAGCGCGAGCGCCGGCAGGCCGCGTTCGGCCGCAATCTGAAGCGGCACGTTGTGCAGGTGCGGGTTGAGCTGCTTGACCGCCTTCGGATCCCGGTATTGCGGATAGACCTGGATCACCATGTCGGGCCCCACGCCCGTGAGGGGATTTTTTTCGATGATCCGCAGCCCCGACCGGACCATCGCGAGCCGGTCACGATTGGATTCGAGGCTCGCTCCCGTCGTGGCGCTGTCCTGCCGGACGGTATTGAGCCGGAACGTGGAGTAGAGCCGGTCGGCGAGCGGTGCCGGGGCCACCGCGATGAAGACGGCGGCGACGACGGGCACCAGCGCGACGAGCCGGAAGTCGCGGATGAGCAGCAGCAGGCCGATGCCGGCGCAGGCGCCCACCCAGGCATTGCGGCTGAGCGTGACGACCAGCGCCGCGACGACCGCCGGCATGACGAGCGCCGCCCAGGTCCGGTCGGCGTTGCGGAACAGGATCCGGCCAGCCGCCGTGCAGGCGACGAGCATCAGCTGCCCCGAGTACGTCATGTACATCCCGAGGGAGCCCTGAGGCCGCTGCCCGAGGTTGTCCGACTTGAGGATACCGAACTGCACGAGTCCGATGGCCGCACTGATGGCACCGGCGGTGATGATGATGTCGACGACCGTCAACGCGCGGCGCCCCGGCAGCAGGCGGTACGCAATCGGAACAATCGAGAACAGCAGCAGCTGCTTGCAGTCGATGAAGCTCACGCGAGGGTCAACCGAGAACTCGGCGGCGACGAGTGTGGCGCCGGCGTATGCCGCCAGCGGCCAGAACATCCAGGGGACCTGAACCGCTTCGCGGCCCCGGACCACGAGCGCGAGCCACAGGACACCGGTGATCGTGAGCAGCGTCTCGGCGGCGAAGATGGAGAACGGCAGTGCGGCCGCGAAGGCGAGGAGGAAGTAGTAGGCCGTGCGTTCGAGGCCATGCGGCTCGTCCGACGCCAGGACGAGAGGCATCAGGCGGGGGCTGTCATCACCCGCTCCGCCGCCGAAAGGACGTCTTCCGGCCTCAACGTAGTCAGACATCGGAAATCGCCAGGCTCACAAACACGCTGATTGCACGGCCTGCATGGCAGCCCTGCGAGTTCGACCGCTTCGGTCGGCACGCGCGGGTCACGCCAGGGCGCCGAGCGCACGGACTCTGTCGGTCCATAGATTCCCACTATCGGCGTGGCGGTCGTGGCCGCGATGTGAAGCGGCCCTGTATCTCCGCCGACGAACAAACGGCTCCGATCGATGAGCGCCCGGAGTTCCGCGAGGCTGAACTCCCCGAAATCGAGGAGGCGGCCGCCGGCTTCACCGAGCGCCTGCCGTGCGGCTGCGGCGATTCGCCGGGCCGCCTCGCGATCCGATGGACCGGAGCTGAGGATGATCCGCCGCCCGGGTGATCCGCGCGCGAGCCCCGCGATGAGCGTGGCGAACGCGGGCTCCGGCCACCGGCGGAACGGATTCCCGGCGCTGACGTGCGCGACGATCAGCTCGTGTCCCGGTGTGACCCCCGCGTCCTGCAGCCGCCTCTCGATACGCGCCGCGGCGGCCGCGTCGGGCGCCATTTCGACCGCATCGAACGCCGG
>JALZOC010000293.1 GCA_030857365.1 Acidobacteriota bacterium | reverse complement strand
CGCGCTCTGCTGGATTGCATTTTTCATCGCGATCTACGGCACTCCCGACCCTTCCGTGCCGTACGCGAACGAAGAGGGCTCGCCGGCCTTCATCCCGGGCGGGCTCGCCGGCCTGCTGTTCGATCAGCGGTTTGGTCTTCTTGCCTACGCGCCTGTGCTGCTCTTCCCGCTCCTTGCGCTTGGCTGGATGATCCGCAATCGGGCGCGGCGCCGCCTCGGGCTCGAACTGCTGTTCGTGCTCGTGCCGTATCTGCTCGCGGTGACGCATTTCGCCATGTGGTGGGGCGGGACGAGTGCGCCGGCACGCTTCTTCGTGCCGATGCTGCCGATGCTGAGCATCCCGGCGGCCGTGGGATGGGCGGGTATTCGGCGCCGCTCCACCCGCGCCACCGCCCTTGCGGCGCTTGCGGCGACGGCATTTGCCTCCGGGGCGCTCGTGTTCGTCGACGGAGGGCGCCTCGCGTACAACGTGCGGCAGGGTTACGCGGCCTGGCTCGAGTGGCTGAACGGCGCCACCGATCTTGCGAGGGGACTGCCTGCCTGGTGGCGTGCCAGCGAACCGGTCCTGTATCTGGAGGTCGCGATCTGGGGCGTGGCCCTCGGCGCCGCGTGGCTCGGCCTGCGCGCGCTGGAAGCCGCCAGGTGGTTTCGGACGCGCGGCGCGCTCGCCGCGGCAACCGCCGCCGCCTTTGCAACGGCCGCGATGGCCGCCATCACCATCGTCTGGACGTTCGCCGGCGTGCGGGGTGACGCGCAGACGCCGGGTCGGCTCGAAATGCTTCGGCGGATTGGTGCCGAGCGCCAGGTGGTACTCCTCACGCTCCCGTCTCTCCGTCGACTCCCTGCGGCGGATGTGCCGCCGCTGCTCCGCATCACACCCGAGCGGTCGACGACGCCAGGCGGCGCAGGCCAGAATGACAGGCCGCTCTACCAGCTTGCGGCCGTCCCGGCCGGACGATACCGCGTGCGGGCATCAGGCGATGCCGCGGCGGGCTGGCTGATGATCGGGATCGGCCGTGACCAGTTCTCCATCCACAGCGGCCCGATGGCTTCGCCGCCGCAGCCTGTCGTCCTCGATTTCCCGGTGGACGTGCGGGCGATTGTGGTCCGGGGAGACGAACAGGCCCGCCGCTCGGTCCAGGGACTCACGATCGAACCTCTCTCGATCGTGCGGCCTGCCGCGCGCCTCGCATCCGCGTCAGCCAGGCGCGCCGTACGTTACGGCGCCGCGACCGTGTTCTTCATGGACGATCGCAGCTTCCCCGAGCCTGAAGGCTTCTGGGTGGGTGGCGGGCGCACCTCGGACATCGTCGTGCAACCCGACGTACCCGGGCCTCCAATCGCGATTCTCCTGCGCAACGGCCCCGTGGCCAACGAGGCGGTTCTGCGCTCGGGTTCGTGGAGGGACGCGATAACGTTGGATCCTGGGGAGGAGCGGCGGATCGAGGTGCCCCGGGACTCGAGACAACGGGCGGCGGCGCTGACGATCACCGCCACGTCGGGATTCCGACCATCGGAGGTCGAGGCCAGGAGCAGCGACACGCGGTACCTGGGCCTCTGGGTGAAGGTCATGAACTAGAACCTGACGATTCCCCCGACGTACAGTCCCTTCAGCTTCAGATCCCCTTCGTCCTGGTCGACCTTGTAGAGCACGTCGAACGATCGGTAGCCGGCCTGCGCCCCGAAGTGGTCGGTGAAGTTCACGGTCCCGTAGATGTCGAGATCGTAATACTTGGCGCGGTAGTCTTCGTCGATGCTCTCCGGCAGCTTGATTCCGCTGAGCTCGCCGGTGATCGAGATGTTGGGGACGATGTAGACGCGCGCGATGCCGCCGATCGCGGGGATCGGAGCACGCGCCCTGGCGAACTCCGTCGCGAGGAAGTTGCTGAGCGTCGCCTGCACATCCGTGTACTTGGCCTCGAGGATGACGCCGACGAATCCGCGATCCCGGCTGACGAAGTCGTACTCGTACCCGAACCGGTATGCCTTCCACTGCAGGTTGGTGGTGACCGGGAACCTCACGGGAAAGCGGATGCCGTTGAAGACCACATCCGCCGTCAGACTGCCCTCCGCGTCGTAATTGATCGGGGTGTACTCGAAGCGGAATTTGTGCTTCCGCGCCGGCTTCAGCACGACCCTGATCTGCTTGAAGGTGGACTTCTCGATGCCGAGATCGTTGACGAAGTCGATGCTGGATCCCACGATCCCAAGCGACTCGCTGCTGATCACGATGTCGGGCGTCGGGCTCCAGAGGAACCCGCCGACTTCAACGTGGTAGCGTTCGCCGGTCGCGGGGTTGGACGGACCCTGAACCGAATACTGGGCGCCCGCGGGGGCGGCGGCGGCGCCGAACACCAGACACCAGACGGATATCGCTGCGGCACGTGTGCGCATGAGTCTTCTCGCCCCGGAATGGTTAAGGGAACACGCCCTCGTCCCCATAGAGGAGAGGGCCAGGCAGCCTGCTGGGAAAGGCCATCTGGAGGATAGCACAGCGCGCGCGGGCGCGGGCGCGCCAGGGACAGCGATGTCGGCCGCTGTTATACTCGCAACGAGATGGGCCCCGCCGTCCGCCGTCTTCTCCCCTTCCTTCTTCGCTACCGGCGCCAGTTCCTCCTGGGAATGATCTGCGTGGTGCTGTCGTCGACGTTCCAGCTGCTGTCGCCCTGGGTCCTCAAGTACGCGATCGACGACCTCGGCCGGGCGGTCACGAGGCAGAAGCTCATCACGTACGCCCTCGCGATCCTGGCGGTCGCGTGCGTGCGCGCGCTGTTCCTGTTTCTCATGCGCCGGATCATCATCGGCGCCTCGCGTGAGATCGAGTACGACCTGCGGAACGCCTTTTTCGCGCGGCTGCAGCAGATGCCGCTGGCCTACTACCAGGACCGCCGCACCGGCGATCTGATGTCGCGTGCGACCAACGATCTGAACGCCGTCAGGACCATGATCGGCCCGGCGGTGATGTACTCCGCGAGCACCGTCCTGGTCTTCGCGGTCGCCATCGTGCTGATGTCGTCGATCGACGGGCGGCTGACGCTCATCGCGCTGCTCCCGCTCCCGCTGGTCTCCGTGAGCGTGAAGCTGTTCGGCAGCGCCATCCACCGGCGCTTCGAGGCGATCCAGGCTCAGCTCTCCGATCTCAGCGCCGTCGTCCAGGAGACGCTGTCCGGCGTCCGGGTGGTGCGTGCCTACAATCAGGAGCCGTACGAGATCGAGCGTTTTCGGCGGGCGAACGCGGAGTACGTACGGCGCAACCGCGTGCTCATCCAGCTGCAGGGCATGTTCTATCCGAGCCTTACGCTGTTTCTGGGACTCGGCTCTCTGCTCGTCCTGTGGATGGGCAGCCGGGAGGTGATACGCGGACGGATCACGCTCGGCGAGTTCGTCGCGTTCAATTCGTATCTCGTGATGCTCAGCTGGCCCATGATCGCCTTCGGCTGGGTGACGAACATGCTCCAGCGCGGGATGGCGTCCTGGAAGCGGATGCTCGACGTGCTCGACGCGGCGCCGGCCATCCACGACGATCATGTGACCCCGGCAGGACGAGCGGTGCGCCTCGCGGGCGCGATCGAGATCCGCGATCTCGTCTTCGCTTACCCCGGATCGGACCAGCCCGTCCTCAATCACGTGTCCCTGCGGATCGAAGCTGGCCAGACGGTCGCCTTCGTCGGCTCGACGGGTTCGGGCAAGTCGACGCTGATTCATCTGCTGCCGCGGCTGCACGACCCGCCGCCTGGCACCGTGTTCCTCGACGGCGTCGACGTGCGTGAGATCCCGCTGGCGACTCTTCGCGGGGCGATCGGGTTCGTGCCGCAGGAGCCGTTCCTTTTTTCCGACACGATCGCCGAAAACATCGCGTTCGGCGTGCAGCTCGCGACCCCGGCCGACACCACGCGCCAGCCACCGGACCCCGATGCGCTCAACCGACGCCTGCACGAGGCGGCGAGGGTCGCCAGGCTCGACACGGATGTGGACGCCTTCCCTCGCGGGTACGGCACCGCGGTGGGGGAGCGGGGCATCACGCTCTCCGGCGGCCAGAAGCAGCGTACCGCCCTGGCCCGCGCGCTCATGGTCGACCCCCGCGTGCTGATCCTGGACGACGCGCTGTCGGCGGTGGATACGTATACCGAGGACGAGATCCTGACCCGGCTGCGCGGCGTGATGCGCCAGCGCACGGCCATCATCGTGGCGCACCGCGTCTCGACCGTCAGGGATGCGGACCAGATCTTCGTCCTCGATCGCGGCCGCATCGCCGAACGCGGCCGTCACCACGAGCTCGTCGCGCACGGCGGGCTCTATGCGACGTTGTACACGCGGCAGCTGCTCGAAGAAGAGCTGGCGGCGAGTTAGGCGGAGACATCAGCTGTCAGCTATCAGCCGTCAGCCTCAGGCGCTGAAAGCTGAAAGCTGAAAGCTGAAGGCTGAAAGCTGAGAGCTGATTTGTCATTCCACGAAGAAGAAGTCCTCGGGAAGGCCTACGACGCCGTGCTGATGCGGCGCCTGCTGTGGTACTTGCGCCCCTACAAGCCGCAGGTCGCGCTGGCGCTCGCCGCGATCATCTGCGCCTCGGTGCTGCAGCTCGCACAGCCCTACCTGATGAAGCTCGCGATCGACCGCTACATCGCCGCCGGCGATCTCGCGGGGATCGATCGCATCGCGGCCTGGTTCCTCGCTATCCTCGTGGCGTCGTTCATCCTCGAATACGCCCAGATGTGGACGCTGCAGATGACCGGGCAGCGGATCATGTTCGACCTGCGGATGCAGCTCTACCGGCACCTGCAGCGCATCGACCTGCAGTTCTAC
>JALZOC010000292.1 GCA_030857365.1 Acidobacteriota bacterium | reverse complement strand
TATTATGGATGCGCCAGATGGGCCTCGGTGAAGGGCGTATAACGCCCACGTTGAGCGGCCGCAGCGAGCGTATGCGAGCCAGCGGTCCGCTCCAACGTGATGTTCGGCGGCCCGCAGCATCTGCGTCGTCGCCCCACGATCACGGCTGATACGAGGTGTTGGAACGGGGCGTATCAGGCAGCTGCTCATCCAGCGACTGGCGGTACCGCAGGCAGCCGCGCAGAAACTCCGGCCACGCAGGAACCGTCGGCAGCGGGTCGGTCTTCTCGGGAAGGAGGCCCCAGAGCGCCGGATGATGCCAGCAGAGCGCGTGGGCGCTGCTATCCCGATGCGTCCGAATACCGGCGCGCAACCGCCTCGTCTCGGAAATCAACTGGTCGCGCGTCATCGCTTCGAGATCCTCGTCCACTGTACCTCCGTGCCAAGCCGCGGCAGCGGCCGCTGATGTGTGTTGTCCGCCGAACGCTTCCGCTTGAGCCGCGCGCCGTTCCTACACGGCGGCAGGGGAAAGTCGGCGCGTCGGCTCCAAGCGGATGTTAGCCAGTGGCCCCACTGAGCGCGCACCGGCTCCGGGCTTTAGCGCCAACCGCATCACCCCTCCGCCGGCTGATCGGATTCCTCGCAGTTGATCATCCACGGTATGCCGAAGCGATCGACGAGCATGCCAAAACGCGCGGCCCAGAACGTCTTCTCGAGCGGTACGACAACCCGACCGTCCTTGGCCAGTTCGTGAAAGACACGCTCGGCGTGAGCCGTGCTCTTGATCTGAAGCGAGAGTGAGAAGCCCTTTGGTTCCTCATAGCGATCCGGCGCAACGTCGCCGCCCATCAGTACCTGACCACCGAGTGTCAGGCTGCCGTGCATGACCTTGTCCGACCAATCCGCCGGAGCGTCACCCGCCATGGGCGACCCACCGTAGCGGAAGATCGCGCCCAGTTGACCGCCGAGACTCTGCTCATAGAACTTGAACGCCGTCTCGCAGTCTCCCTTGAACCTCAAATACGGGTTCATTTGCATGGTAAACCTCCTGTCGATGGGCGATCTACGCCTCGCCTACGCGCCACGGCCGAACCCTGCGTCCTGGACGAGTCCGAGTCCGGTGGAATCGCGTGGCTCCAATCTGGCTAACGGGCCAAATGAGCCGCGCGCCACGCCTACATGATGCACCAGACGATGGGCGCGTCGGCTCCATTTGGATGTTAGACAGCCTCTCGATGGCGGCCATCGTCAATGAAAGATCGCGCGTGTGACCAGCGTGAGCTCATCCCAGTACAGCTGCAGGCGATTGGCCAGCGTGTCGGGTTTCGTCATGTCGTACCCGCCTCGAACCAGCGGCAAGGCCGGCCGGTAATCACGCGGAATATCGAACAGCGACCAATCCAGTGGATGTTCGGACAGCTCGATCAATTCGACTCTGTCGACGTTCGTCCCGCCTGTTTGCGTGAAACGATTCGTCTCCTCGATGGGGTATCCGCGTCGCGCCGCTCCCTTGGTTTTGTAGTGGTGACGGTCCCGGAGCCCGCCGGGCCCGACGCGTTCACCAACAGTCAGGTACGCCGTTGTTTCGGTGTCGGAGCAGCCAAGACCAGGCAGATCGATGTACCATCCGTCGGTCTCCCTTGTGCTCGCCGATGTATTGGCTAAGGGACTCGGCTCCACCGTTACCGTGGTCCGCACCCGACGCGCCAAGTATCGGCCGACCCGCCGCCGCTCACCCGTGTCCACCGCATCGAACGTGGTGGACACGTCAGCGCCCTGCCCTTCGGGCAGCGGACGTCGGCGCTTGAACTGGTCGGGCCAGTCTTCCAACACGGACACCGAATAGAGCTTTTCTTCGGGGTTCAGTTGAACGCTGCGCCGTTGGTCGCATTGCAAAATGGTGGCGTGACCAGGCCCTGTATTTCCGCGCTGCTCATAGAGGAAATCACGACGCTCGCGCCCGCCCTTCAGATACAGCACTTCGATCGTGCCCCTCGATGATGTGCTGCCAAACGAGTGCCGCTTTCTGATCGTAAGATCCGTGAAGGTAGGCACGACGAACTCTTCTGAGGCGCATGTGATGATAAGCAACGACACCTATATAACGGGTTACGACGCTCCGTGCCCGAAGTGCGGACATGTAATGATCGAGCCCCTCGCTCGTCTGCCTGCTAGAGGCGGAGGGACGGAATCATCGTGGTTGAGTGCCCCGTCCACGGTCTATTTCACTTCAGGCCAGTTGCAGATGCCAAGCTCGTTCCTGGAGAGCCTCGCGAAGAGTAGAGAGACACATCGTGCCTGTGCTGAACGCGAAGTCAGTGAATGACGCCTCGAGGCTAATGCGCAGGGGGCTGTCGATTCCCCGACGGAAAAGCACCGTCCACGCAGCGCCGCAGCGTGCAGCTACTGGCGCTGAACACGTTCGGACCCCGACGGGGTTAGGGTCCACTGGTCTATACCCACAGCCGGCAAACTGAGTTAGTTAACATGACACCTATGCCTCGTCGCGCCCGAGTCGTGAATCCGGAACGGAGTTGACACTCCGGTACTAATGACGGGCCGTTTTCTGCGAAGAGGTGTCTAACGCAAGAGGAAGTCCGATCCGTGGCCCTAGCAACCTTCCTCCTCTTTTCCGTCTTGACGCAGTTGACCGCGGCGGCGTCCGCTCCCAGCGTCGCCCCGCAACCGGTGACTGGTGCACCCGTCACGCTGACGCTCCAGCTCGCGGACCAACGTCGACAATTTAGGCCAGGCGAAGTCATTCCTGTCGAGCTGGAATTCAGTAGCGCCACGGCGAAGCAGTTCACGGTCGACGGCGCGACGTACGACCGAAGCGGTCGGCTGACGATGGACGAGTTCGTGATCGATCGAATCGACGACGTGTCGGATCCGATGCTCGATTACTTCGGGTCGATCGGCGGGTACATAGGCGGCGGCATTCGTGGGATAGGCGTGCTGGGCGAGAAGCCGTTCACGGTCAAGCTCGAGTTGAATGAGTGGTTTCGATTCGACAAACCGGGAACGTATAGGCTCGCCGTCAAGTCGCGCCGCGTGACCGACGAATCAGTCACGCCGCATGCTGTGGTTCCCGTTGAATCGAACACGGTAACGTTCGAGATCCTTCTGCGCGATGCCACCTGGGAGGCATCGCAACTCGAAAGCGCGCGCCTCATAATCGACGCGAAGCAGCCGCCCGTCGGCGCGCGCGCCGGCTGCCGAATGATGCGATTCCTCGGCACCGAGGCTGCGGTGATGGAGATGATCCGCCGCTACGGCGCGGATACCGATCAAGGATGCGACTTCGACTACATGGCCGGCCTGTTCAGCGCGGCGAACCGAGCGGGAGTTGTGCAGGCGATGGAAGCCGGCCTTCGCGCGGCCGATCAGCCAGTGACCGGCAGTTACCTCCGCACGTTGTCAACGCTGTCCGTCTACCTCCAGCATCCCGAATTCCGGCCGGCGCAAACGCGAGAGACGAAGGGACGACTAGTCGCTGGCGGTGAGTTGAGCAGGCTTTCCGATCTGATCGACGCTGCGATGTCGGTGTACGGCGACATAGTGACCGCTGCGATGCTGGACAAGACCGATCGTGCTCGCGCGATCACGCTGGCGGAAACACAAGCATTGGCGCAGCGTCAACCGTCAGCCACATCGGCGGCGTCGCGGGATCAGCTCGCCGCTGCTTTTCTCGATCTGCCGGTCGAGCGCCAAGCCAATCTGCTCGAATATCAATGGCGCACTCTCGCGGGGCCGGCGATGCTTCCGTTGCTGCGTCGGCTCATCGCCTCGGCGCCGACCGACGCGCCATCAGCCGCCGATCTCGCGCTCCGGCGGCTGGCGCAGCTGGCGCCAGACGAGGCGCGCCCCCTGATTCTCCGCGAGATCCTAACTCCGCGACGCGGCGCAACGCTGGAAACGCTCGGGAGCTTGCCCGACGCCGAACTTCCGGATCTGGATGAGGCACTTGCCCAGAACTTTGAGGCGAGCAACACCGAGATCCATGCCGCGCTCGTGCAACGGTACGCAACCAGGAAGATCGCGCCCAGGATTCTGGCGAGTGCCGGCGACAAGATCGGCGCCATGGCGTGCAATCAGCAGGCCTCGATCCTCGCTTACTTTCTGCGTGTCGACGAGGCGACCGGCTCCACGCTGCTCGATCGCGCGATGACGTCGCGCGCCACCGGCTGCTGGAGATCTCTCAACCAGATCGCGGCTCTGCGGATGACGCCGGTTGTGCAGAGACGAGCGATCGCCGACCTCGACAATCCCGACCCCGACGTCGTCATTGCTGCCATTCAAACGCTGGGACAACAAGGATCGCCGGCAGCGCTCGAGCCGCTGCGCATGGCTTTCGAGCGCTGGCACGCCGCGTGGGCCGACCGAGCAACGGAGCTAGGGTACAGCCGAGCCGCGGAACGTCCGAACGCGAGACAGGCCATGGTCGAGGATGCGTTTCGTCAGGCGATTGGAACCGGTCGGGGTTGGCTGGTACGCACTGGTGAATTACGTGAGCTGCAGTCTCTGTGCGTCACGGACAACTGCCGCACGCAGACGGGGCACATGATTCACGAGGACGACACGAGAATCATGCTGTGGGGCATCAACGAGCCTGACGAGTCCCACATCGAACTCGCGCAATACCGCTTTACATCGATCGCAGCGTTCGAGGAGAAGCTTTCACAGTATCCACGAGGGACCGCCCTTATTCTTCAGCGAAGCGCGAACGAGACCGGCGACGTCACTGCCGCGATAACCAGGCTCATGGCGTTCGCCGCCTCGCGGGGCCTGTCGATCAAGAAACGTTAGCTGAGGGCGCGTGATTGAACCT
>JALZOC010000291.1:1771-4813 GCA_030857365.1 Acidobacteriota bacterium | reverse complement strand
CAGGGAGGCCGAGGTCGTCAGTTTGTCGATCTCTGCAGGGCCCCTGAGAAAAGCGAGAAAAGGAGACGCCTCAGAGCCTCTGCGCGTCACGCCGCGCTGATCAGCCAGTTGCGAATTCCGTCCCTGCCTCCCAGCCATCTCTTCCGCAACGCACACCGGTCCTTACTTCAAAGAACGCACGTTCAGCACGAAACTTACGGCCCCCGGTGGGCCACGCTGAGGGCGTCCTGGGCGGTTGGCGGAAGGGCGCAGCGGTGGGCGCGCTGGTTCAGCGCACGGCAGGCGCGGGGACGCCCGCCCGGCCGGCGGCGATATCCATGATCAATCGCGTCAGCAAATAGAGACGCGGCTCGATGGACGAGGTGTTCACGTACTCGGCGTTATTCGTGTGCGCGCCGAAGCTCCTGAGACCCATGCCCTCAATGACCGGCGCCTTCGTCTCGAGCGCGGCGAACGCGGCGTCGGTGCCGGCGCCGATCGACACGCGGTTGATTTTCGCCGTGCCGCCGGCTTCCGCGTAGAGCCGCTGCACGTGCTCGGCGAGCGGCAGTGACGCCGGCGCGAACGGCATCGGCGGAAACACCGTCTCGAAGCGCACGTCGACGGTGGTATCGGAGATCAGGCAGTTCTTGATGCGCTCGCGGATCGCCGCTTCCACCGCCTTGAAATCGTTCGGGTCATCAGCGCGCATGTCGCCGATGGCCATCGCCGGGGCCGGAATCGCGTTGTAAACGCTGCCAGCATTGGCCAGCGTCCAGTTCACCTTCACCGCGCGGGCGGGTTCCGACAGGTCGCGCAGCTGCAGCAGTTGGTGCGACAGTTCGTACAGGGCATTGCGCCCCTGGTCGGGCGCATTGCCGGCGTGCGATGCGCGCCCGGTCACGGTGAGCACCGCGAGCTGGATGCCAGAGGTAGCGAGGCGGATGCTCTCGTCCTGGCCCGGACCCTCGAACGACAGCACTACGCCGTGCCCGGCGCCGAGCTTCGTCAGCAGATCGCGCTCGGCCAGCGAACCGACCTCCTCGTCCGGGCTCCTCACGACCGTGATCACGTCGTAGCCGTCGACGCTCAACGCCTTCAGCATCGTCAACGCATGGAGGATGACGGCGATGCCGTGTTGTCGTCGGCGATGCCAAGACCGCAGGCGCGATCGGCGTCGATACGGAATGGCTGCTGCGCCAGCATGCCGCGCTCGTAGACGGTGTCCATGTGGGCCAGGAGCAGGATGCGGCCAGTCCCACGGCCCTGGAAACGAGCGACCACCGTGTCGGCGAACTGTGGCGGCAGCCTCGTGATGCGCGGCCGGTCGATGGCAGGCGGCACGAGATCGACGCGGCCGCCAAGCCCCCGCAGTCGTTCGGCGATCAGCGCACCGATGCGGGTGGCGCCCTCGACATCGGCGCTGCCAGATTCAATCTCGACGAGCGCCTTCAGCGTGTCCAGCAGCGGCTGCTTCTCGGGTTGCGCGAGCGCCCTGACCGCGTCATTCGTTTGCGCCCCGGCGCCGAATGGCGCCAGTGCCAGTAGCAGAATCAGAATGAGGGATCGCTTATCGCGACCGCGCGCGTCAGCCATGTCGGGAAGTCCTTCGGAAACAGACCGGGGGCGTTCTAGCCCAGCCGTTGTTCCGGGTAAGGCGCGCGTGCGTCGCGTTGACGCCGTAAGGGCCCGGTCGGACGAACGGCGCGCGTCTGCCTTCTCGGCAAGCCGTCCACAATTTGTATACATACTTCGGACGACCTAACTGCGGCGCGGGACCGCAACTTCTTCATCGTGAACTCGCAGGCAACCTGAGCGCCACCCGTGGCGGATCCACCTGCCCTGATAGTGTCGTTTTGGCCTTCACGCAGGTCCGGGTCGTCGGCCTGCCCGACAACAACAATCTTTGCTAAACTGTGTTATCGCGAGCCCGAGCGCGGAGGAACCGATGAATGTCTCACTGACGCCCGAACTGGAGCGGTTCGTGGACGACAAGGTCGAGAGCGGCCTCTACAACAACGCCAGCGAAGTGATCCGGGAGGGCCTGCGACTCCTCAAGGAGCACGACGAGGTCCGGCTGCGGTGGCGCGAGCAGATCGAGAGAGGCTGGCTGGAGGCACAGTCGGGGCGCGTCATTGACGGCCCGAAGGCGATGGCTGCGGCGCGAGAGCGCCTGAAGCAGGCACCTAAGAAGCGAGCGTGACTCCGCGCTATCGCCTCACGCCGACTGCGCAGGCGAATGTCGATGACATCTGCGCGTTCATCGCCAACGACAGTGTCGATGCCGCGCTCAAGGTTCTCGATGCGCTCGAACACGCCTTCGATGAGTGGGCGGCGATGCCGGGCATCGGCCACACGCGTGACGACCTGACGAACCGTCCGGTGAAGTTCTGGAGCGTGTTACGGTGCCCGCGCCGTCGAGCAGATTCTGAAGCACCTCGCCTGATCACCAACGCCATGATCCGCCTCCCACCAAAGGACGGTCAACCACGCCCAGCCGCCGATGTCGGAACTGAACTCTGAAGGAATCGCCTTCCGGGTCGCGTCCGAGTTGTTCACGTCCGTTCGAGAGGTGGCGGACGTGGGCGTCAAGGCGATTCGGTGAATCGACTATCGCAGGAGCGCTCGAAATGCCGCGAACACTGCCGGATTCCGATCCGCGTCCCACCCACGCCTTCGCATCGGCGCACGGGGATCGATCTCGACGATGAGTAGCTCCTCGGTGAGGGGCTGCGCCGTACGCACAATCCTGCCGTTCGGATCAACGACTCCTGTGGCTCCCTCGGATGCACCTGTCGCGGTTCGGCCGGTGACGTCGGCGCGAACCACCCAGACGGTGTTTTCCACCGCCCGAGCGACGTCGCAGGCGCGTGCGTCGTCCACCAGGCCCTCGAGTGCTCGATCCAGCGGCAGACTGTTGTTCGTTGGTACGAACAACGCCGTCGCACCCTTCGCTGCCATCACGCGTGCCGGCTCGATATAGTTGGAATCGTTGCAGATCACGATGCCGAATGTGAGATCGTCAGCCTGGAAGACGGGCAGGTCACGGCCGGGTTCGTAGAC
>JALZOC010000291.1:0-1761 GCA_030857365.1 Acidobacteriota bacterium | reverse complement strand
GATGGACTTTCCGGTAGATACCAGCGACGGCGCCCCGCCGCACGACCGCCTCCGCGTTGTCAAGCCATCCGTCGTGACCGCGCTCCGTGAAACCAACAATAGCGGTCACGCGTTCACTGGCAATGGGCGCAAACGTGGCGTCCACATCGGCGGTCGCGATCGCCATGCCGTCGAGTTCCGCGGCGTAGTCCGCGAGACCGCCGATGGCCGCCTCGGGACAGCACAACACTGAGACGCCGGCCTCCTCGCAACGGAGAACCTGGACGCGCAGTGCCGCCAGCGCGTCGTTTACTGCCGTGGCTCCGACTGGCATCTGCCACGCGGCAATCTTCACGTCGCCGGACGTTGGCCGCTGGTCCATCACGGGCCCACCGGAAAGCGCATGACCTGCCGGCATTCTGCGGACAGCGACTCCCACAGAGTCCTCGGAATGTACCGAACGTCGCGACTGTCGTCGGAATACCAGCGCCGCACGTACCGAGTCGACACCAGGAACCGCGGCGTGCACGTCGTGTTCGGCGTGCCGCGATGCAACGTCCACGGGTTGCGGATCAGCACGTCGCCGACGGCGAGGGGGACGGACTCCAGCCGAACGCTTCCCGCGTCAGTCGCAGCCTTCGCGCTCGAACGCGGCCACAGATGGGTGCCGGGAGCAATCTCAATCGGACCCTCCTCTCGCCCAATCGGGACCAGGCCGAAACTGACGACCAGCGCAAACGGGGGCAGCACTAGGTCAGGCGCTTCGCCGAAGAGAGGCCGCGCATAGTCGACATGCGCGCGCTGATACTCGGATCCGAAGAGAGGCACGTCGCAGCCCCATAGGTCGGCCACAACACGATCGTCCATCACAGCACGGATGACTCGCAGGATCTCGGGATCGATGAAGAACCGCGGCGAGAACCACGGTGGCTCGAAGGGCATCGCGAGGAAGTATCGGTGGGGGCCACGGTTCGGCGGCGGATTGTCGCGAAGGAAGGCTTCCCAGTGCGGACGGAGCCCATCCCGGCACTCGTCCACGAGGGGCCCGGGAAGATGGCCGCGCAGCACCACAAAGCCGAAACTGCGAACTTGCTCAACGGCGGCGGCTATCAAGGCCGTGCTGCCGATGCCACTGGACGTGAACGCGCCCCGCGGAATTAGCTTCGGGTTTCAGGCGCTCGCGCGGCTGAAGCCGCGCGTCACGCTGGCCCCAGGCCAACGCCGATATGGCGCGCATGATCTCGCTCCTCCCGCCGGTCTTTGCGAGATTAGAGTTGCAGCCGAACGCGCGCCCGCTCGCCGATCACGTGATCGGCAATGTCGGGGAGAGCCTTTGGATTCTCCTGGGGGGCCGTGGGCGTCGTGCTGCTCATCACCTGCGGGGACGTGGCGAACTGTTCCTGGTGCGCGAGGAAGGGCGCCATCAGGAATTCGCGATGCGTGCAGCGCTTGAGGCGGGTCGTGGCCGCATCGCGCGCGCGCTGCTGTCGGAGAGCGTGGTGCGGCATTGCGCTCGGCATCGGCGTCGCGGTCGCGCTCACGCGTGTCATGTCTGGCGTTCCTGTTCGGCGTCGGCCCGACGGATCCGATGACATATGCTGTTGTGTCAGCGGCCGTGGCAGCTGTAGCGCTGCTTGCGACGTATCTTCCAGCGCTCCGCTAGTCCCCTGGATCCGTGATTCCTAGGATAAGTCGAGTCATTGACCGTGCACTTGCTGAACGCGAAGTCCGAATCGCCGCATGCTGTCGAGGATCTCATCGGCAGTCTTCACCCATTTGAAC
>JALZOC010000290.1 GCA_030857365.1 Acidobacteriota bacterium | reverse complement strand
ACGCTCAACGATTACCACGAGGCAGCCGCGACCATGCAGGTGGATTCAGTCAGTCGCTCTTCCGAACTCACGCTGCAGCGGCGGACCGGTCAGGCGTATAGCGAAGACGCCTTCCGGTATCTGTTGGAAACCGAGCGAAGACGCGCCGAACATTCGCGCCGGCCCATCTTGCTGCTGCTCGTGAATCTGAAGACGCAAGGCGCAAAGAGCGAGCGGATCGCGCCTGCAATCGCCACCGCGATTTTCGGCGGGCTGTGGCTGTGTGTGCGCGAGGTGGATTTTGTGGGGTGGTTTCGTGAGGGTCGTGTAGCAGGAGTCGTCCTGAGCCAGGGGGGCGAGCCGCACTCCCAGGACGTTCCCCGCGTCCTCGGTGAGCGAATTGCGCAGGTCGTCCGGGAACATGTGTCGTCAGCTGTTGCGGACCGCCTGCACGTGCGGGTACTGCAACTGCGGTCGGGAGGTACACGTTGAGTAATGTAGGCACTCGCGCACAGGTCGGCCAGGCCTGGATCACCGCGTTCTCATCCGATATGGCGCCGTCGGGCGCCGGTGTGCTCGCAGGTCTCGAGCGGCGGCGCTCCACGCACCGCCAGCGCGACGAGATGTCCAGGCGGCGGACGTCGGTTCCTCCCGGATTCGGTACGTGGGCGCCACCTGCGACGGTGAAGGTCCACGCCGGACGTTCGAGGGTGCGAGCCCGTAAACAGGCAACTGGCGTGGGCCACGTGCTCGCGCAGGACCTGTTCCGGGATGTGCTGGCCCGGGAGCAGAAATGCTCCGAACGCTTCAATCAACGCGTCGTTCTTCTGCTCGTCAGCGCTGGCGACCTGTCCTCCGGCGGCGCGACGTCCGGCTCGCCTGCGCAGCGCTGGAGCCACGTCGTCCAGGCTCTGTCGGCAGCGGCCGGTGAGACGGCGGTCATCGGGTGGCTCGAAACGGACGCGGTGCTCGGCGCGAGTATGCCTGGGATGCCAGGCGTTGATCCCGAGGCTCGATTGCGCGGGGAGCTTGGGCGTCGCCTCAGCGCGGAAAGCGTCGCAAGGCTGGCGATCCGGTCGCACGTGTATTCTCCTGAGCGCCGGCTCCGGCCATCTGACTGCTGCCAGCCGGCTACCAGTCAGCGGGAATCGCAGTCGGCTGACAACAGCCGCACTCGCGACGCGGTAAAGCGCGCCCTCGATCTCCTCATCAGTGTGACACTCCTGGTGCTTCTGCTTCCGGTGTTCCTCCTGATTGCGGCACTGCAGAAGCTGAGTTCTCCCGGCCCGATTCTGTTCAGGCAGCCGAGAGTCGGTCAGACGATGAAGCCCTTCATGATGCTGAAGTTTCGAAGCATGCGTGTGAACGCCGATCAGGCGCTGCATCAGGAGTTCGTGACGAAGTTCATCAGGTCCGGGGCGCAACTCCACTCGGCAGGCCGGAAGGCCGTCTACAAACTGACTGACGATCCGCGCATCACGCCGCTCGGGCGCGTTCTCCGGAAGACGAGCCTCGACGAGCTGCCGCAGCTCTGGAACGTGGTCCGCGGAGAGATGTCGCTGGTCGGGCCGCGCCCGCCGCTCGCGTACGAGGTGGAGCAGTACCATCCCTGGCACTGGCGGCGTGTCGTGGATGCGAAGCCAGGGATTACAGGGCTGTGGCAGGTCAAGGGGCGCAGCCGGACCACATTCGACGAAATGGTGCGTCTGGACATCCGGTACGCAAAGAATTATTCGCTCTGGATGGACATCAAGATCCTGCTCGCGACACCCGGCGCGGTCTTCTCCGGCAAAGGCGCGGCGTAGGCTTCCCCTTTCGGCGGGTTCCCAATGGATGACACAGGCGAATACGTTCTCATAGCGGCCGACGTCAAGCTGGGAAGCGACGTCCGGCTCGGCAGGTTCCTGAATCTTTACGGCTGCTCCATTGGCGACGACACGCGGATCGGCGCGTTTGTCGAGGTCCAGAAGAACGCGACCATCGGCCGCCGGTGCAAGATTTCGAGCCATACGTTCATCTGCGAAGGAGTGACCATCGAGGACCGAGTGTTCATCGGCCACGGCGTGATGTTCATCAACGATTCATATCCGCGGGCGACCACGGAAGCCGGCGCGCTGCAGAGCGCAGAGGACTGGCACGTCGAACCGACGCTCGTCCGCGCGGGCGCGTCGATCGGATCCGGCGCCACGATTCTGTCGAATGTGGTGATCGGCGAGCACGCGATTGTCGGGGCGGGGAGCGTCGTCACGAAAGATGTGCCGGCGCACGCGGTCGTCGCTGGAAATCCAGCGCGAGTGCTGCGAGTGCTCACCGAACCAGGGCGCCAGGAATGATCAGCCGCGATGCTCAGCTGAAGGATCCGGCAGTGCCGCACCTGACAAAGCCCACGGCGCAGCTGGAACAGGTCGTATTGGCGAATGTCGTCGGTGTCGCCATTGTGGGCTATGGCTACTGGGGTCCCAACATCGTCCGGAACTTCCACAGCCTGGAGGGCGCCCACGTCGTGACCGTCTGCGACAGGAGCACGACAGCGCTGAAGCGCGCGGCCCGCACGTATCCCGGGGTGAATCTGACGACAGACTTCGAGGCGGTCCTGCGGTCTCCGGACGTCGACGCGGTGGCTATCGTTACTCCCGTGTGGACGCATTTCGAGCTCGCGAGGACGGCGCTCGAGAACGGGAAGCACGTATTCGTCGAGAAGCCGTTCACGTCAACGGCGGCGCAGGCAGAGCAGCTGATCGAGCTCGCGCAGCGCAAGAACCTGAAGATCATGGTGGACCACACCTTTCTCTTCAGCGGCGCCGTTCGGAAGATTCGCGAAGTAGTGGACGCGGGCACGCTCGGTCCCCTTTACTACTTCGACTCCACACGCGTGAACCTTGGACTCTTCCAGCACGACGTCAGCGTCGTGTGGGACCTCGCGCCGCACGATCTGTCCGTGATGGACGACATTATCCGGGAGCGGCCGGAGGCGGTCGTGGCGACGGGGGGCAGCCACCTGAACGGCCTCGCGGACATGGCGTTCATTACGATCTACTTTCCCAGCAGCGTTGTCGCGCATATCAACGTCAACTGGCTGTCGCCCGTCAAGGTGCGGACGACACTCATCGGCGGCAGGGACAAGATGCTGGTGTGGAACGATCTCGAGGCGGATGAGAAGATCAAGCTTTACGACAAGGGCGTGCAGATTTCCAGCGGCGAAGGCATGTACGATCTGCTCGTCAGCTACCGCTCTGGCGACGTCTGGGCGCCCAAGTGCGACCAGACTGAAGCGCTGAAGGTCGAGTTGGACTATTTCATCGACTGCATCGTGAATGATCGCACACCCATCAACGACGGAGCCGCCGGTCTCCGGATTGTCAGGCTGCTCGAGGCAGCCGACAACTCGCTGAAAAACAGGGGACGGCTCGTCTCCTTGTGACGCTGGCCGCATCGTCCGGCCAGCAGGAACCCTCCCACCCCCGCCTCCTTCCGCACGCTCCCAGCCGGCAACCTGGGATCAATCGACGCGGCTTTTCGGGGCGTCCTGCGCCTGGACGACTGCAGGCGTGAGGTGTCGCGGGGCCTCTTCTGTGCGGAGACCTGCGGAGATCAATCCCCTGAACGCGACAAACAAGACGTTCCTGGACTACTTCCGGTGCTCTGTGGAGGCAGGTGCATTCGAGGCGCGGGGGGAATTGTCTGCGGACGAGGGGTATTTCACGTTCGATGGGACGATTTGCTACGGCCGGCGCTTTGGCGGCCCCCCGGCCCTGCACATCACCGACCCGGTGCCCGACGTGTCGAACGATGTTGAACACCACGCCGGCGGCCCGCGCCTCCCCTTCGATTTGGCCGAGATTGTCCTCAATCTGCAGGAGGAGCGCTACCGGCAGAGCGCACACAGCGGGCTCGAGCGGGTCACGTCGGCGAAAGCGTTCCGTCGGCTCTATTACCTTCTTCGACCGCTGTTGCCGGTGCCTGTGCGGAAGCATCTTCAGAAGATTCGCCTTGGCGGCTGGAAAGACATCCCCTTTCCGAAATGGCCGCTGGATGTCAGCGTGCAGGCCCTGATGCAGAGCACGATGGGGTGTGTGCTCGAAAGTCGCGGCGTTCAAAGGATTCCGTTCATCTGGTTCTGGCCAGACGGCGCGCGCGCCACCATCATGATGACGCACGACGTTGAAGGCGAAGAGGGACGCAGGTTCTGTTCGGAGTTGATGGATCTCGACGAGTCCTTCGGCATCAAGGCAGCCTTTCAAATCGTGCCCGAAACGCACTGGCAGCAGTCCACGGGCATTATCGAAGCGTTACGGGGCAGAGGCTTCGAAGTGAATCTCCACGATTTCAATCATGACGGAGACCTCTTTCACGATCGCAAACTGTTTCTCCAGAGGGCTGCCGTCATCAACCAGTACGCCCGCGACCTGGGATGCCGCGGCTTCCGGGCCGGGTCGATGTATCGCGAGCAGCAGTGGTTCGACGCCTTCGAGTTCTCGTTCGACATGTCGGTGCCCAATGCCGCTCACCTGGAGCCCCAGCGGGGGGGGTGCTGCACCGTCATGCCGTACTTCGTCGGCAACCTCCTCGAGCTCCCGCTGACGACAACGCAGGACTACTCACTGCTTCACATTCTGGGCGACTACTCGATCCAGCTGTGGCAGGAGCAAATCGATTCGATTCTGGCAGCAAACGGGCTGATTAGCTTCATCACGCACCCTGACTACTTGATCGAGCGTCGCGCGCGCCGTGTTTACCGCGAGTTGCTCGAGCATCTTTCGCGGCTTCGCAGCGAACACCATTTGTGGGTGGCGCTTCCGGGAGAGATCGACTCCTGGTGGCGCAGCCGGCACGCGAT
>JALZOC010000289.1 GCA_030857365.1 Acidobacteriota bacterium | reverse complement strand
CTGACCCCCACGCGGCGATGCCGGAGGGAGAGACTGCTCTGCTGACGGCTGCGCGTACGGGCATGGCCGACGCAGTAGCGGTGTTGCTGGCTCACGGCGCCCGGGTGGACGCCCGGGAGGCAACGCGGGGACAGACAGCCCTCATGTGGGCGGCTGGTGAGGGGCACGCGTCCGCGATCAGTACCCTGCTGGAACACGGCGCCGACATGAACGCCCGATCCGACGCCGGCTGGACGCCCCTGTTGTTCGCGGCCCGCGAGGGGCGCCTCGATGCCCTGCGCGCGCTCCTCGATGCCGGCGCCAGCCCGAACGACGCCCTCCCGGTACGCGCGGGAGGACCGCGACGTCGGCCGGAAGGCGCGCCCGGAGGGGCGGACAGCTCGCGCGGCCTGAGTGCCCTGCATCTGGCGGTCGGGAGCAGGCACTATGAGCTTGCCGCACTGCTGCTGGCGAGAGGAGCCAATCCGAACGATTCGGGCCCCGGGTGGACAGCGCTGCATCAACTCACGTGGATCCGGAAGACCGGCATGGGCACCAACGGGCCGCCGCCCCGCGGGTCTGGCAATCTGGACAGTCTGGAGCTGCTGCGAGAGCTCGTCGCACGGGGCGCCGACGTGAACGCGCGCGTCACCGGAAAGCCCAGCGCCGGCACCACGGCGTTGAACATGATCGGCGGCACCCCGTTTTTTCTCGCGGCAAGGACGGCCGACGTCGAGATGATGCGCGAGCTCGCGTCACTGGGCGCCGATCCGCTGCTGCCCAACGAGGACGGAACCACCCCGCTGATGGCGGCCGCCGGCGCCGGGACGCAGTCTCCGGGAGAGGATCCGGGGACGGAAGCTGAGGCCGTGGAGGCCGTGACGCTGGCGCTGGCGCTCGGGAACGACGTGAACGTCGTGGACCGGAACGGCAATACGGCGATGCACGGTGCGGCGTACAAACAGCTTCCGCTGGTGGTCAGGCTGCTCACGGAAAACGGCGCAAGAGTCGAAGTCTGGAACCGGAAGAATTCGTCAGGCTGGACGGCGCTGCGGATTGCGGTTGGCGTTCACCGCGGGATGAATTTCCGCTTCCATGTTCCCACGGCGGATGCCCTGCGGGCGGTCATGGCTGCGGCGGGAGTGCCGACGACCGTGGAACCGGAGCCCGTGGTCAGCGGCGCAACGCCGACGAAATAGCGACCCCGCCATCCACGTGCGCGCCGTCGGCCATCGTCGAGCCCGACTGGAACGCGATGTTCACGTCCGCTTCCGGGCGCTGATCGGCGGCCACCAGGCCGTCGGCGTCAGGGCACACGTAACCATCCATAGACAGTCGCGACCTCCTTCAATCGCTGTCAGAACAACAGTCGAAGACCCAGTCTCGCAGACCGTGGCAGCGCCGGATGCGTATGAACATCCTCGACACCTTCCGCCGGCTCGCCGGGCAATCTTGAGGCGTAGAAATAGTCGATATCCGCCACAGCCGCATCGAAGAGGTTGAAGATTTCCAGCACCAGGCGAGCCTTGCTGGAGAAGCGGTAGCCCAGTTCGCCGTTCCAGAGCGTCGTGCCGTTCGATTCCACGCTGGCGTCTTCGATGAGCGGACGTGGACCAAAATGGCGGAAGCGCACGCTCCCAAAGAGCGGCTGCCGAGGCTCGACGGTGATGCCGCCGGACACCACCCGATCCAAGGCGCCGGGAATGGTGTTGCCCACAGGCTCGTTGTCGGTGAACCGCGCGCGCGAGAATGACACGTCGGCATCCAGAATCAGCCAGGGATTCAGCCGCGCATAGTTGGTCCATTCGATGCCAAAACGACGACTCGGTCTGCCGGCTTCCGTGGTCCCGGCATCGCCAACAAACAACAATTCTGAATCGAGTCCGAGGTACCACAGTGACGCGGTAGACTGGAAGCCGCGAATGCGGACCGTACGAACACCAATCTCTGCTCCTTTGCCTCTGACCAGCGGCGTCACGCGATCGGCGGGTTCGCCGGTCAGCGGCTCCAGGGCAATGGCCGCCCCACGCGCATCATTGCTGTGGAATCCCATTCCCGCATTCGCGTAGAACTCGGTGCCGGCCCACGGCCCGAAGACTGCGGCGAGCTTGGGGCTCACCAGACCCTTGGAACCATCACCTGAATTCGCCGGATTGTCCGAGGTGACTGCGAATTGATAGACGTCGGCGCGAACGCCAACCGTCGTCCGGATCGAGCGCGTCCATTCGATCTCGGTCTGCGCATACGTGCCGATCATCGTCTGGCCCACCTCGTCCTCTCGAGTCGTCGAGAGCCGCTGTCGTGCGACCGTGTGGTAGAGACCTACCGGATCAAGCCAATCGCGCCGCACTTGCACGCCGACCGCGCTCTCCGTGTGCCGCTCGAAGAAATGACCCAGTCGCCGATACGTCACGCGTCCGCCCGACGCGGTTCGCCGCTCCGCCTGCTCGAACTGGTCGCCGTTCACAGGATCGTCGAGAAAGTAAGTGAAATTCGAAAACAGGTTCAGGCGGTTCCGAAGCACGTAGCCCGTCGCTCGCACCGATGACGATCCGATCGACCGCTGGAGCTCCGCCGCCACGGTCTGGCGATTCGCCTTGCCCTTGTCCGTCGGGTCAACCAGACCGAAGCGGGAAATCAGCCCGCTGGCAATCGCGCGCGCAGGAACTTGATCAGTGGAGTCCCAGTCCGCCCAGTACCCCATGCCGGTGAGGGAAAAGCCATTCCGATTGTCTCCGCGGCTATACCGAAGCACCCCGTTCAGCTTGCGGTAGTCATCCGGCCGTACCCATGGTCCGTCGTTGTGATTGAGTTCGAGCGCCGCCAGGAGGCGGCCGCCGCCAAGACGCGGTGACGCCGCGGCCAGGACGCGACCCCAGCCGTCATTCCCTCCGCTGAGCACCAGCAGCGAACGTTCGAGCTGGTTGGCGTAGTTGATGTTCGCGGCACCGGCTACCGAGAAATCTCCCTCATCCGCGTAGTACGGTCCCTTCTTGAACTGCACGCCGGTCACGAGCTCTGGAATGAGGAAGTTCAAGTCCATCCAGCCGTGGCCGTGTGCGCCCGTTGGTGTGTTGACCGGGACACCTGCGACCGTCGTCGCGAAGTCGGTGCCGTGATCGAGGTTGAATCCCCGGAGGTAATATTGGTTGGCTTTGCCTTCGCCGCTGTGCTGGCTGACGATCATGCCTGGCACGGTCTCGAGCACTTCGCCGGCGCGCATCACCGGCCGCGCGTCCAGCTGCGCCGCGGTGATCGCCCCCTGGCTCGCCGCAGATGCGATGCCCACGAGGTTCTCCGCGGGATTCTCGATGTCAGCCACGTTTCGGAACGTGGCCGTTCCGGTCACGATTACGTCCGCATTGAGCGACAGTGTGAGGACCGCGTCCGCCGTAATCGACGCCCCATGCACCACCACGACGTTTCGTCGGAGGAGATTGAAGTTGAGCAGCCGATAGGTCAGTTCTGCGCGGCCTGAAGGCACCGCCTCGAAGCGATACTCACCCGCGCCGTCGGTCGCGGCGCTCAGCTCGCGGGCACCGACGACGAGATCGATCGTGACGCCGGGAAGCACGCGGCCGGTTTGGTCGAGGACTCGGCCGGCAACACGTCCCGCATCCTGCGCACGGGCCGTTTGTCCGAACACGAAGAGTGTCCAGAAGAGAATTGTTGTTATCCTGAGCGACCTATGTGTGTGCGCCACGAATGGACGAAGAGGTGAGTCCAGATGGTGGGCCGGTCGTCTGAGTGCGGCATGTTGTCGCATGGCTGCCGGCAGTGCGCTGGGCGACGTGCGTCGCGCTGTGGGCGATGTTCGCCGTCGTGTGGTGGGTGCCGCATCTCCATCTTCCGTTACGCGCCATCGCGCCTTTCGGATTGGCTGCGGCCATTTGTCGCACCTCGGTGGCGGTCGCGCTGCACTACCGGGGAGCGGCTCCAATTCCGGTGATCGGGGTGTCGTTGGCGGCTGATGCGGTCCTGCTCGCGGGTCTGCTGGACATCACGGGCGGTCCCTTCAATCCCTTCATCGTGATGTACGTGCCCTACGTCTGGCTCGCTGCCGCGACGTTGTCTTCGCGATGGGGGATCGTGGTGGCGGGTGTCCCGACCTTCGGTGCCGATTCCCCAACCCACTGACACCAAGACGATAGCAAGGGAAGCTCTCCCCAGCTATGTCCCAAGTAGCCCCCGGCAACCCATCACGTGATCCGATGCACACACCACGATGGGCGGCCTGGCGTGGATGTGGCGATCGCGAGATCGCTGAGCGAGTCGCATGCGGAGTGGAGATGCAGGCCCATCTCGGAACGACCCACCCGGCTTCCTACCGCCCCTGAATCATTTAGCACTGACGGGAATGCGCCACACTCACGCCAGTTCCTTCAACAGCTCTCGCGCGTCGTCGGCATTCTCTGCAGCCACACGAACCTCCGGCACCCCGAACCGGATGACAGCCCCGGGAAACAGGCCGCCCGCAACCTCCCCGGCGACGAAGAACTCAATGTCGGCCGATTCGAGCAGGGACTGCGCCACCGCCAGCAACCCTGGATCGCCGGACTTGAATACCGTGACGGGTTGCCGCGGGTCCGCTTCGTTCGACATCTGATCGCTCCAGAAAAGCCCGCGTGGGGGTGGGCTTATCGAATCGGCTCGGCAGTGTAGATCGTCCCGCTTTGATTGCTCACAAACGCAAACCCGCACGGGTGATTGAGACGAAATTTATGGTGGGGTGCCGACTTCCTTGCAGCACACCTTCCGGCGGTATACCATGCCGGCTCACCATCTCGACCCATACGATCGCTCTCCGTTCGCCTGTGACGCGTGAGTGTGGACCCGTCTTCCCC
>JALZOC010000288.1 GCA_030857365.1 Acidobacteriota bacterium | reverse complement strand
TTCCTGCCCTGGCGGGGCCGCGGCCGATAACCTCGTCTGACGCTCGCAGGGAAATCGGTCCGGCGGAAGCCTCAGCGGCGGCGGTCGATCTCTCTTTTACGTGTACATCGGACGCCGGTTGTTCAGCGCCAGCCAGCCGCGGACGATCCGGTAGACGAACCACACGCTGACAATCAGGAGCGGCAGCCAGGCAACGATCAGGCCGATGCCTAACGTGAAGATCACGAACAGCAGGCACAGCGAGACCCAGAGCAGTCCGAACCAGAACGTGCGAATCTGCCAGCGGAAATGCGACTCGAGCCAGGAGCCGCGCGTGTCGCCGCGCTTCACGTAGTTCAGGACCACGGCGATGATGGACGGCCAGCCCGTGAGAAACGCCCCGACGACGGTCGCCGCACCGAGGATGCCGGTCAACAGGCTGAACGCGTGCAGCCCGTAGATGACCTGTGTCCAGGTCACGAGCGTTGCCTCATCGGCCGAAGACGGAGAACTCGAGGGTAGATCCATGGAAGCGCACCTCCCCCGTATTATGCCGGAGTCGGGAACTCGACGAGGAGGGGTGGACGTGTTACAACGTTTCGATCGGAGTAGTTGACAATGCCCGTCGAGCAGGCCGTCACGTTCCCCACTCGAAAGCCGCTTCGGCTCTGGCCCGGCGTGGCCGCCGCGGTGCTGCTGCTCGTCGTCAGGTATGTCGTCCCGGCGTTCGTGCCCGGGAGCTTCGGCACAGGCGTGATCGGCGGGCTGGTGGGCACGCTGGCGGTCGCGATCTGGTGGTTGTTCTTCAGCCGGGCGGCCTGGTTCGAACGGCTGGGAGCTCTGGCGTTGATGATTGCCGCCGTGGCAGCGACGTCGCTCGTCGTCCACGAGTCGATCAGGGGCGGAATGATGGGGATGCTGCTCCCCATCTATGCGGCTCCAGTTTTGAGTATCGGCCTCGTGGCCTGGGCCGCGCTCAGCCGGTCCCTTTCGGCCGGGCTTCGGGGGGCGCTGCTGGCGATCACCGTCGTGCTCGCGTGCGGCGCGTTCGGGGTTCTTCGCACCGATGGGATCACCGGCGACGACGGTTCGCAATTCGCGTGGCGGTGGACGCCGACGCCCGAGGAGCGGCTTCTGGCGGAGCGCGGCGACGCGCCTCTCGGCTCATCTCCGGCCACGACGAAGGTCCTCGCCACGGCGCCGGCCGCAGCGGACGCTCCCTTGGAGACACCCGCCAGACCATCCGGCGATCACCGCCCCACCCCCGCGGCTGCCGCCACGGCATCGGCGGCGCCGCCTATCGCCGACGCGGCGGACGCCGAGTGGCCGGGCTTTCGCGGACCCGGTCGCGACGGCGTCGCTCGCGGGGTTCAGATCCAGACGGACTGGTCCCAGTCGCCGCCGGTGCAGCTGTGGCGCCGGCCGGTGGGCCCGGGCTGGTCGTCATTCGCGGTGCTCGGCGATCGCGTCTACACGCAGGAGCAGCGCGGCGGCGAGGAGATCGTCTCCTGCTATCGATTGACGACGGGCGAGCCGGTATGGAGCCACGGGGACGCGGTGCGCTTCTGGGAATCCAATGGCGGCGCCGGCCCGCGCGCGACGCCGACGGTACACAACGGTCGTGTCTACACGATGGGCGCGACAGGAATCCTGAACGCCCTGGAGGCTGCCACCGGCGCTGTCGTCTGGTCGCGGAATGCCGCGACCGACACGGGCAGGAAGATTCCCGACTGGGGGCTCGCGGGCTCCCCGCTCGTGATCGACGATCTCGTCATTGTCGCCGTCGCCGGCCAGCTCGTTGCCTACGACGTCCGCACCGGCAAGCAACGCTGGGTCGGCGAGGCTGGCGGCGGCGGCTACAGCTCGCCGCATCTGGCGACGATCGACGGCGTCCCCCAGGTCCTCCTGATCCGCGGATCACGCACGATAGGCGTCAACCCGTCCGACGGCGCCCTGCTGTGGGAACACTCCTGGGAGCCGGGTGTGGCCATCACGCAGCCGGCGCTCGCCGAAAATGGCGACGTGCTGATTGGCCTCGGGGAGGCGATGGGGATGGGCGGCCTCGGCGTGCGCCGTCTCGCGATCGCGCATGGACCTTCCGGGTGGAGCGCGACAGAGCGGTGGACAACGCGCGGGTTGAAGCCGTACTTCAACGACTTCGTCGTGCACAAGGGTCATGCGTTCGGGTTCGACGGCAGCATCCTCGCGTCTATCGATCTCCAGGACGGCACGCGCAAGTGGAAGGGCGGGCGGTACGGCCACGGTCAGATCGTGCTGCTGCCCGACCAGGACCTGCTGGTGGTGTTATCCGAGGAAGGGGAACTGGCGCTCGTCTCCGCCACCGCCGACAAGTTCACCGAGATCACGCGATTCCCGGCGATCGAGGGAAAGACGTGGAACCACCCCGTGCTGGTTCGCGACGTCCTGCTGATCCGCAACGGGCAGGAAATGGTGGCATTCCGGCTGCCCCCGCGCCGCTGAGCGGGACTCCGGTTCGGATGGCTTGTCGGCGATCCGCCGACGAGAGCTCACGCCCACCTCAGGGGTTGGATCCGCCGGTGACGCGTAAGTCAGCGTCTGGTGCGCGGCGGCTGACGGCCGAGCCATTCCTCCCGCGTCTGACCCCAGAGATCCACGCGATCCCCGGCGAACGGCGCCGGCAGTGTTCCGGGCCCGAGATTCCGCGACCCAAGCTTCTCCGCGACGCGCTGTGAGGCCCGATTCGCCGGCGCAATCGAATGAATCACGTCGGACCAGCCGAGGGTGTCGAACGCCCAGTTCGTCGCCGCCGTGGCTCCCTCTCCCGCGTAGCCCATGCCCCAGCAGTCGCGCGCGATGGCCCATCCGATCTCCGTACCCGGCCAGCCTTCCGGCCGCCAGGGGCCCAGCCGGCCGATCCACCGGCCGCTCGCTTTCTCGATCACTGAAAACATCGCAAAGCCCTGGGAGTGCCATGCGCCGATCATCGTCATCAGCTGCCGCCAGCACAGGGATCGGGGCATCACGCCGCCGATGTAGCGGGCTGCGGCTTCGTCGAGCATCATCTCTGACCATGAGTCGAGATCCTCCACCCGCGGCGGGCGCAGGATGAGGCGTGGTGTTTCGAGTCGCAGGTCGTCGAAGTGTGTCATGCCTGGTCCAGGAGTATGAGCGGAGCTCGCGAGTCCCGCCATTCGTCGTTGGGCGTTCGTGCTTCTCTGGTGGCGTCAGTCTGTGACAGACCGGTCCTGCCGCTCGGCGACATCTCCTTTCAGGACCTGCCCAATCTGCGCCAGCGCGTAGTCGTGCTCTTCGACCGTGTTCGACACCACACGATCAGCCGGGACTACGATGTGGTCGTCGCGCATGCAGGCGTCGCTCGCGCTGAACAGGATGAGATGTTCCCCGCCACGCCGGCACGCCGCAGAACCCGGCATGGACGAGCCGCAGGTTCCCGGAACGACGCCGCTACAGGGATACCGTCAACAGCCAGTTGGCGATGTGTGTCCACGCAGCCGTGGTGCTGAGCGGCACGCGCAGGACCTGCACGGCGACGAGCGCACCGCCGGCTATCCAGTAAACGGGGTGCACCCGGCCGATGGTCCTCCGGTCGTGCACCATGGCGGCGACGATCAGCAGGTCCGATACCAGCCCCGGCATCACGGTGACGAACACCGGCGGTGGGCCGACCGGTCCTGCGCCGATGGAAGCCGGGGCCAGAAAGATCACGAACCATCGTCCCACCGCGGCCTGCAGCAGCGACACGGTGGCGACCAGCATCAGCCGCTTGTGGGTTTCAAGCTGTCTGATCTTGAGCAGCGCGACCGTGAACAGCACCGCGAAGAACACAATGCCCGACACCGGGACGATGGTGAACGCCCGGACGGCGTCGCCGAAGCCGTCAGCCGTGGATTGCTTGAGACTGGTGATCGCTGCCGCCATCCCCACGAAACACATGGTCGTCGCCAGTGCGACGCCGAATACGCCCCACGCACGGTGCCGGGGGACCCTGCGTGCGGCGGCGAGCCGGGTTTGCAGGAGGAACAGCAGCGTCCAGCCGTAGAACACCGCCGCATGCACGTGGGCGATTCGCGGGACGTCGAGCGTTCCGCGAAACAGGGGGAGCCAGTACGTCGGCGCGAAGCCAATGACAGCAACCGCGACGCAGGCGGCCGCCATGCGCACATAGAATTGCGCGCCGGAGGTGACCGCCCGACGCGCGACGTCCGCTCGTGTCACAACAGTCATGGGAAACAGAGCCGGGTGTGAGTCTAACGCATCTGCCGCTCGGCGGGGACGCACGCTGATGGGCGACCGTCGTGCGGAGAAGGATATGGGGCGGTCCGACTCATTTGTCAGCGATCCGCCGGAAACCCGCGCTTCTCCAGCAGCGCCTTCACCTCGGGATCCCGCCCGCGGAACAGCCGATAGGCCTCCGCGCGATCGATCGTGTTGCCGTTCGACAGGATGTACTTCCGCATCCGGTCGGCGACGGCCCTGTCCCAGGCGCCGCCCGCCTCGACGAACGCCTGCCAGGTGTCGGCAGCCATCACGTCCGACCAGAGATAGCTGTAATAGCCGGCCGAATACGCGTCGCTGCCGAACAGGTGGTCGAACTGCGGCAGCCGATGGCGAAGGGCAATCTCGCGCGGCATGCCGATGCGCGCAAGCCCCTCGCGCTCGAAGGCCGCCGGATCCACCTCCCCGTCCGGCCTGGTGTGCAGGTCCATGTCCAGGATGGCAGCGGCGAGGTACTCCACCGTCTCGTAGCCCTGGTTGAACTTCTCGGACTCCTGGATCCTGTCGACCAGCGCCTGCGGCATCGGCTCGCCCGTCTTGTGATGGCGGGCGAATTTGTCCAGCAC
>JALZOC010000287.1 GCA_030857365.1 Acidobacteriota bacterium | reverse complement strand
CACCCCCACACGGTGTACGTCCGAGCCGAGAATCCGCGCGGCCTGGCAAAGGACTTCCTCGAGCGCGCCGACATCCGCAGCCTGAAGTTCGAAGACGGGGCCGTCCTGGTCGAGACCGGCAGACCGGACGCGTTCTACGCCCGCCTCACGGAGCTCGCGGCGAGCGGAGAGTTCGGGGCCATCGAGGAAGTGACATCACCCGACGACAACCTCCAGGCCGTGTTCCAGTACCTGGTGAAGTAGACAGGACCCATGACTGAGACCACGACGTCGCGCCGCGCGATCCCCGCCGCGCCAGGATTCCTGACCGCCGGATTCCGCATCTTCGACCTGTCGCTCGGGGAGATGCTCTGGTCGCGGCGCACGATCTTCATGCTCCTCGTCGTCGGCGCTCCTATCCTGATCGCGGTCTTCCTGCGGGTGCTCGTGGCGCTCGGCGCGCCTATCCTGGAAAGCACGCGGATGACGGGCCCCGCCATCTTCGGGCTGATGATCTGGGTCTTCTATCTGCGATTCACCGTGCCGGTGCTCGGCGTGTTCTACGGCACATCGCTGATGGCGGACGAGGTGGAGGACAAGACCATCACGTACCTCTTCACCCGTCCGATCCGCCGGGGTGCGGTGCTGTTCGGGAAATACCTGGCGTACCTCGGCTGCACGGTGCTGGTGGTGCTCCCGTCGGTCGTCATCGTGTACCTCCTCATTGTCCCGATGCAGGGCAGCCTCGGCGCCTCCTTCCTCGATCTGCTGAAGGACCTCGCGCTGCTGACGCTCGGGCTCGCGGTCTATGGCGCGCTCTTTTCCTTTATCGGCGCGAAGTTCAAGCGGCCGTTGCTGGTCGGTCTGATCTTCATCTTCGGCTGGGAACAGGCCGCACTCGCGTTCCCCGGCTACCTGAAGAACTTCACCGTGGCGTATTACCTCCAGGCGCTCGTCCCCCACGCCATGCCGAACGACAGCACGCTCAGCTTGATCCAGGGCGTCTTCCGGGAAAGGCCGTCCCTGGCCATGAGCCTGTTCTGGCTCGGCGCCATCTGGATTACATTTCTGGTGGTGGCGGCGTGGGTGGTCGAGCGTCGAGAATACGTGCTGGAGCAGTAACCCCCCGCGAGGAACTTTTTACCCCTCCGACCGGTATAATCCTCTTGAGGGCCACGCGCATGACAAAGAAAACCCGATACTTCATGGCAGGTTCAGCGGCCGTCCTTGCGGCCGGCCTCGGGACCGGGATGATCGCCTACTTCAGCGGGGGTTTCCAGCCGGTTTCCGCCTCGGCCGTGGCGAACGAGTTGCGGTACGTCCCGGCAAACTCGACGCTGGTGGCCTATGCCGATGTCCGGGCCATCATGGACTCAGACCTGCGGGCCCGCCTGAAGGCGGCCCTGCCCATGCACCAGCAGGGACAGAAGGAATTTCAGGACCAGACCGGCATCGACATCGAGCGCGACATCGATTACATCGTCGCCTCGCTCGCCACAGGGGCCGAGAGAACGGCCCCCCTCGTCGTGGCGCGCGGCCGGTTCAACGATACGCAGCTCGAAGGCGTGATTCGTGAGCATGGTGGCACGGTCGAGCAGTACAAGGGCAAGCGCCTCGTGCTTGCGCCTCGCCACCAGACCGACGGAGTTGACCAGAGCGCACAGCCGGGCCCTGCCGGCGATAGTGGGCCGATGCACGAGCTGCACGCTCGCGCCGTTCACCAGAATTTGGTGCTTGCGTTCCTCGAGCCGGGGCTCATCGCGTTCGGCGACGGGAGCGCGGTCAAGACCGCGATCGACGCCCAGCTCACGGCGCACAGCATCACCAGCAACACCGAGATGATGGATCTCGTGAAGGACATCGGCGCCACCAACAACGCGTGGGCCGTGGGCCGGTTCGATCTGCTGTCGTCGCAGTCCACGCTGCCGGAACAGGTCAGGCGGCAGCTGCCGCCCGTGAAGTGGTTCGCGGCGGCGGGGCACGTCAACGGCGGCGTGTCGGGGAGCTTGCGGGCCGAAGCGCTCGACGACAAGGCTGCCGACAACCTCCGCGACGTGGTGCGCGGTTTCCTCGCGCTGGCACGCATGCAGGCCCAGGTGGATCCCCGGACGGCTGCGATGGTCGAGTCCCTGCAGCTCACGGGAGCCGGCAAGACGGTCGCGCTTTCCTTTACCGTTCCCGCCGAGATTCTCGAGATGATTCCGAAGGCGCAAGAGGACCTCAACCCCACTCCGAACCAGTAGTGCGCGGCGTGGCGCCTGGCTCCAGGGGCCGGTGGCAAGAGTCACCGGCCCTTGTCGTTTCCGGGGCCTTTTATTTTCTCACCGGGGCGTGTACCCTCCAGCCAACCGTGCGGGATCTCGTCTTCTTCTACGGCACCCTCATGGCCGGCTTCGATCGGCGGCACCGCGCCGGCATCGACAGCAAGCTGACGTACATCGCCCGGGGATGGATACGGGCTTCCCTTTTCGATCTCGGAATTTACCCCGCGGCCGTGCCCGCGCCGGACGGGCTCGTGTGGGGAGAGCTGTACGACGCGGTCGACCCGGCGGCGGTGCTGGCGGCGCTCGACGAGATCGAGGGCTACCGCCCGGACGACCAGGACCGAAGCCTGTACGTGCGAAACCGCGCCACTGTCACGCTGCCGGACGGCCGGCACGAGTCCGCCTGGGTGTACTTCTACAACGCGCCGCTCGGGCGGGCTCAGCAAATTGACTCGGGGGACTATCTCAAACACGTGAAGGTCCGATAAGTACTGCAGACGGGCCGTGCCTGCAGATGACTGACCAGAAGCGCGACACCGAGCGGGTTCCCGTGCCCGGGGAGGTGACGGGAGAGATTTCCGTCTACCAGCCGATGGTCGTGCTCGACCTGAGCGAGCGGGGTGCGCAAATCGAGACCGGGGCCGCCATGCACCTCGGATCGCTGCACGACTTCCGACTATCGCTGCGGGACCTCCCGGTGGTCGTCAAGGGACGCATCGTCCACTGCCAGATCGGCAGCCTCGGGGACGGCGCCGTCCTCTATCGCGCCGGCGTCGAGTTCGTCGAGCCCTCCGAGCACGCGCTCAAGGCCATCCGCGCGTTCGTGGCCCAAGAGCGAGTCGCCCCCCGACCCATCCCCATCATCGACGCCGAACTCGCCGACGACGTGTAAGGCCCGACTCTCTGCGGCGGCACAACGGTCCTGCCGGCGAACGGTATAATCGCGGGCCATGGCCACGCCAGCTTCGCCTGTCTACGACAACTATATCGACGGCCGGTGGGTCGCCTCCTCCTCCGGCAAGACGTTCGAGAACCGGAATCCGGCGAACACCGGCGACCTCATCGGGCTGTTTCAGGATTCCAGCCGGGCCGATGTCGAGGCGGCGATCCAGGCGGCGGCGCGGGCGTATGACACCTGGCGCCTCGTGCCGGCGCCGGTGCGCGCCGAGCTGCTGTACACAGCCGCGCAGCTCATCGCGCAGCGGAAGGAGCAGTACGCGCGGGACATGACGCGTGAGATGGGCAAGGTGCTCGCCGAGACGCGCGGCGACGTGCAGGAGGCCATCGACATGACCTTCTACATGGCCGGGGAGGGGCGCCGGATGTTCGGCCAGACCGTGCCGTCCGAGCTCCGCAACAAGTTCGCGATGTCGGTGCGCCAGCCGCTGGGCGTGTGCTCGATCATCACGCCGTGGAACTTCCCGATGGCCATCCCCTCGTGGAAGATCATCCCTGCCCTCGTGTGCGGGAACACCGTCGTCTTCAAGCCGGCCTCGCAGACTCCGCTCTCGGCTGTCAATTTCGTCAAGGTGCTCGAGGATGCCGGGATCCCGCCCGGCGTGGTCAACATGGTCACCGGCGATGGTGACGAGGTCGGCACCCCGCTCACGACGAGCGAGTCCGTACGCGTGGTCTCGTTCACCGGGTCGACGAAGGTCGGCCGCGTCGTGAACCTGGCGGCGGCGCCGACCTTCAAGAAGGTGCACCTTGAGATGGGCGGGAAGAACGTCGTCATGATCATGGAGGACGCCGATCTCGAGCTTGCGGTGGACGGCTGCCTCTGGGGTGGGTTTGGAACCGCGGGACAGCGCTGCACGGCCGCGAGCCGCGTCGTGGTCCACGAGAAGGTGTACCAAACGTTCGTCGACCGGTTCGTCGCGCGCGCCCGGTCTCTCGTCGTTGGCGACGGCATGGACGAGGCCACCCAGATGGGGCCCTCGAACAGCGAGTCCCAGCTGAACACGGTGATGGAGTACGTGCGGACAGGGCGCGACGAGGGTGCGACGCTGGCATGTGGAGGGCATCGGCTGGACAGCGGCGCGTTCGCCAGAGGCTACTTCCACGAACCCACGATCTTCACGGACGTACATCCCCGTATGCGGATAGCGCGCGAGGAAATCTTCGGCCCCGTGGTTTCGGTGATGCGGTGCCGGTCGGTGGAGGAAGCGGTCGAGATCGGCAACAGCGTCGAGTACGGACTCTCCGCCTCCATTTACACCCGGGACATCAACCGCGCCTTTTCGGCCATGCGCGACCTCTACACGGGCATTTTCTACGTGAATGCCCCGACCATCGGCGCGGAAGTCCACCTTCCGTTCGGCGGAACCAAGAACACGGGCAACGGCCACCGGGAAGCCGGCGTGGCGGCACTCGACGTGTTCTCGGAATGGAAGTCGATCTACATCGACTTCAGCGGAAAGCTCCAGCGCGCGCAGCTGGATGTCGAGCAAATTTAAGACTCGGTTCCGGGTTCCGGGTTCCGGGTTCAGGTTCCACGTTCAGGGTTCCGGGTTCCGGGGTTCAGGTTCCACGTTCCGGGTTCCGGGTTCAGGTGCGCCGGGTTCGTGACTCGATGTATGGC
>JALZOC010000286.1 GCA_030857365.1 Acidobacteriota bacterium | reverse complement strand
GCCGGGGTCACTCTCGTCATCGTCAGGGACGACATGCTGAAACGGACGCCGTCGACCGTGCCGACGATGCTGCAGTACGGCGTGCATGTCGAGAACAAGTCGATGTACAACACCCCGCCCGTATTCGCGATCTACGTGATGCGGCTCGTGCTCGCGTGGCTCCTCAAGCGGGGCGGCCTCGAGGCGATCGAAAGAAAGAACGCCAGGAAAGCCGACAAGCTGTACGCGGAAATCGACCGCACGGCGTTCTATCGCGGCCACGCGCGGAAGGACAGCCGTTCGCGGATGAACGTCACCTTCAGGCTGCCGACGGAAGAGCTCGAGAAGAAGTTCGCGAAGGACGCCACAGCCGAGGGGCTCGACGGGCTGAAGGGGCACCGGTCGGTCGGCGGCATGCGGGCGTCCATCTACAACGCGTTTCCGGAGGAGGGTGTGGACGCCCTCGTCCAGTTCATGCAGGAGTTCGAGCGGCGCAACGGCTAAGATCCGCCTCTACAGGAGGTTAACCGCTCACAGAAGTCTTACAAACCGGCCGTTCGCGACCTGCTATCGTGGATGCTCACTCAGTCGAGGAGCCCCATTGAGCATACAGAGCGCGACCGTTCGTCCCGAGTATTCGCCGTCCACCGTGAACTGGCTGACCGCGATCGTCATGGTCATTTTCCATGTGCTCGCCGTGATGGCCTTTTTCCACTTCACGTGGACCAATCTGGCCGTGGCGCTCGTGCTGCACTGGATGGCGGTGGGGTTCGGCATCAGCCTGGGGTATCACCGGCTGCACACGCACCGGGGATACAAGACCTCGAAGCCGTTTGAATACTTCCTGGCCGTCTGCGGCACGCTGTCGCTCGAAGGCGGCCCCATATTCTGGGTGGCCACGCACCGGAGGCATCATCAGCACTCCGACCACGACGGCGACCCGCACACGCCCCGGGATGGCGGGTTCTGGGCCCACATGGGCTGGATCCTGTTCGGTGAGACGCACCACAACAACACCGCGATGATGGCGAAATACGCGCCCGACCTCGCGGCGGACCCGTTCTACCGGTGGCTTAACACCTACCACTACGTGCCGCTCGTCACCGTCGGCCTGCTCCTGCTGGCCGTCGGCGGATGGCCCATGGTGCTCTGGGGCGTCTTCCTGCGGGCGGTGGTCGGCCTCCACGGAACCTGGCTCGTGAACTCCGCGACGCACATGTGGGGCACGCGCCGGTTCAAGACGCGCGACGACTCGCGCAACAGCTGGTGGGTGGCGCTGTTGACCTTTGGCGAGGGGTGGCACAACAATCACCACGCGCACCCTGTCTCCGCCCGGCACGGCCTCGCCTGGTACGAGTTCGATATCAGCTGGATCACGCTGAAGTTGTTCAATGCCGTCGGCATCGTGCGCGATCTGAAAGTCGCGAAGGTGAACGCGCGGCTCCCGGCGGAGGAAGCCGCCTAGCTCGGCGACCTTCGGACGGGCAGTCCGCCGGACAGGCGGATTGCCTGTATTCTTCTCCCATGATTGCCGGTCGCCGGCGGTCGGTGATCTTCTTCACCGTTTTCGGCATCTGCCTCGTTGCCATCGCCATTGGGCTCAACGTCAGCTGGGTGCTCCTCAACTGGCGCATGGGGGTCCTTGCGGTTCTCGGCGTCATCTTCTTTCTGCTGGTGATTGCCGGGATGGTCCTCAACACCATCTTCCTCGTGCGGGAGATCCGGCGCAACGAGCAGCACGACTCGTTCATCAATGCCGTCACGCACGAACTGAAGACCCCCGTCGCCTCCATCCGCCTGTACCTGCAGACCCTCCAGACCCGGGAGCTCGATCCCGACAAACGACGCGAGTTCTACCGAATCATGCTGGAGGACAGCGATCGGCTCCTGCACACGATCGACCAGGTGCTGCGCGCGGGCAGCGCTGGTCCGAGGTTCCGGCGCGGGTCGCGGGCCAGGGTGGACCTTGCGGAGCTGTCGCGCGAGTGTGTGGCGCTGGCCCGCACCCGATTCCATCTCGCCGACGAGGTCCTGCTGTACGAAGATCGGGTCCCGCCGGGCGCCGCTGTCGTACTTGGCGATTCCGACGAGCTCAAGGCCGCGGTGTGGAACCTCATCGACAATGCGGTCAAGTATTCCCCGCCGGGCGGCAGCATCGAGATCCAGCTGGACGAGATGGACGACGACCGCCTCGCCGTGCGCGTCACGGATCACGGGATCGGCATCCCCGCTGCCGAGTTGAAGCGGATCTTTCGCCGCTTCTACAGGGCGCCTGCCCTGCAGGTGTCGCGCGCGAAGGGGAGCGGTCTCGGTCTTTTCATCGTGCGGTCGGTTGCGAAGAAGCACCGGGGCCGCGCCTTCGCGGAGAGCCTCGGAATCGGCCAGGGCAGCACCTTCACGCTGCTGCTGCCGAAGGCGCCGGGCGTCTGAGATGCAGCGCGTGCTCATCGTGGAAGACGAGCTCCACCTTGCCGACGGACTGCGGTTCAACCTCGAAGCCGAGGGGTTCGAGGCGGAGGTCGTCGACACCGGCGAAGCCGCGCTCGACCGGCTGCTCGGTCCTGGACGCCTGCCGTTCGACCTCGTGGTCCTCGACGTGATGCTCCCGGGCAAGGATGGCTTCGCCGTCGTCGCGGAACTGCGCGCGGCGCGGCAGTTCGTGCCGGTCCTGATGCTCACGGCTCGCGGCCGCCCCGAGGACGTTTTGAAGGGATTCTCAGCCGGGGCGGACGACTACCTGCCGAAGCCCGCCGAGCTGGCGATTCTGCTGGCACGGATCGGTGGACTGCTGCGCCGTTCCGGCTGGCAGCGCCAGACGCAGGACCAGTACAGCTTTGCCGGAAAGGTCGTCGATTTCGACGCGCTCGAGGTGCGTGCGGGGGACCGGACGCTGCCCCTCACGCTGATGGAAGCCAACCTGCTCCGTTACCTGATTTCGCATGAGGGACGAGCGGTGTCGCGCAAGGCGATGCTCGAAGACGTCTGGGGTCTGAGGGAGGACACCGACACGAGGGCGATCGATCACTTCATCGTGCGGCTCCGGCGGTCGATCGAGAAGGAGCCCGTGCGGCCCCGGCACCTGCTGACCATCCGTGGCGTCGGCTACAAATTCATCGCCGAACCTGCCTGAATTTCCGCCTTGAATCCGAACGCCTACGAGCCCCCGGTGGCCCGGGATGCGCCGCGCCGCCGGCGGCGGCGTCTCCGCGCGCGGGGGTACGCGGCCGGGACGGGGCTGTCCGCGCCGGCCTCGCTGATGGTGGGTTCTGCCTGCAGGGCCCGCCAGTATGCGACCGCATCCGGGTGCTCGCCCTGAATCTCCAGCCACGTGATGGCCTCGTCCAGGACGGCGCGGTGCAGCAGCCCGCGGTGCGCCCGTTGGGGAGCGTTGAGCTCGAGAAGGCGCGGCTGCAACGCCATGATCTGCTGCAGCCGCTCGATGTCGCGCCTCGCGATGGGCAGCATCCCCAGCTCGACCCGCCGCTCGAGCGCATCGGCGGAGAACCGGCGCCGCGTCACCAGGCCAAGCGGGTGAAGCAGCGTACCGGCGAGTATCGCGTTGGTCATCGACTCGGGAGCCCCCTCGAACCGTGCGCGATATCGATCCACGGCCGCGACGGAGCTCCAGAGCGGATCCCCGGCGGCGGAGAGCTCGGGAGTGATCTCCTTCAGCAGGCCGGTGGCTCTGAGCTGCCGGAACGCTTCCTCGGCGTGGCCCGACCGCAGAATCTTGTAGAACTCCTCGACCAGCCGCGCCGGCGCGCTCCGCGCGATTTCGTGGGCATGGGTGGAGATCGCGTCCAGCACGGGTTCGTCGATCGTGAACTGGAGCCGTGCCGCCAAAACCACCGCGCGGAGCATCCGCACGGGATCTTCGAGGAACCGCACGTCGGGGTCGCCGATGCAGCGGATGAGCCGCGCCCCCAGATCCTGCAGGCCCCCTACGTAGTCGATGATTGAGAAGGTACCGATGTCGTAGAAGAGCGCATTGACCGTGAAGTCGCGGCGGAAGGCGTCTTCCTCCGGCGTGCCGTAGGTGTTGTCGCGCTGGATCAGGTGGTCCTCGGCCCGCCGCCGCATCCCGCGGCCATTGTCGGAAGATGTATCGACCACCACCAGATCGCCAGCTCCCGCGTCCGCCTCCGGAGCGAACTCCAGCGGGGCCACGTGCTGGCGGAACGTCGCGACTTCGATCGTCTTGCTTCCGTACTTGACGTGAGCGAGCCTGAACCGCCGGCCGATGATCCAGCAGTTCCGGAACAGCTTCTTGACCTGGTGCGGATGGGCCGACGTCCCGATGTCGAAGTCCTTGGGCCGGCGTTTGAGCAGCAGATCGCGCACGCTTCCGCCCACCAGGTACGCGACGAAGTTGTGCTCGTGCAGTCGATACAGAACTTTGAGCGCGTCGGGATCGACGTCGCGGCGGGAAAGGGTATGCTGCGACCGGGCGACGATGGTCGGCTCCGCCATCGTGCAAAATTATAGCATCATTGCCCGCGTCGATCCGATTAACTGGCTGACTCTCAATCGTTTAGGGCGCGGCATTGCGTATGTTAGGATGCGGCCATGCGCCCGGTCTTCCCGCTCCTCACGGCCATGCTGCTGGCCGCGGCCTCCTCTGCCTCGGCCGACGCGCTCTCGGAGGCGCGGCGCCTGTACAACCTGGGGCAGTACGATGCGGCGGAGCGCGCCGCCCGGGAGGCGGTGCGGGTACCCGCGACGGCCGATGTGGCGCGGGTGGTGCTGGGGCGCGTGCAGCTCGAGCGCTACCGCCAGACGGCTGCGCCCGACGATCTGACCGACGCGATCGCGGCGCTGCGGGCCGTCGACGCGCGGCCGCTCAACCCGCGTGAGCGCGTCGAGCTGACGATCGGACTGGGGGAGGCG
>JALZOC010000285.1 GCA_030857365.1 Acidobacteriota bacterium | reverse complement strand
CGCGGCGGGCGGCCGATGGCGGGGTCGATTCGCTGCGGGCGATTCCATGGGTCTTTGCGTGGACGCAGACGCGCCTGCTGCTGCCCTCATGGCTCGGAACGGGAGAGGCATTGACGTCGGCGCTCGAGCGCGGCGAGCTCCCGCTCCTTCGCGAGATGTACGCGGGGTGGCCCTTCTTTCGATCCACGATCGACCTCATCGCGATGGTGCTCGCGGAATCGGACGCGCGGATCGCCGCGGAATACGATCGGCGGCTCGTTCCCGAGCGGCTGCAGGAGGTCGGCGCGGACCTGCGGCGGCGCCTCGACGAGACGATCAGAGCCGTCCTGGGCGCGACGGGAAAGGAACGCCTGCTGACGGAGAACGTGGTGCTGCGGCGCTCGATCGAGGTTCGGAATCCGTACGTCTACCCGATCAACCTCGTGCAGATCGAGCTGCTCCGCCGCCTTCGGGAGGACGGCGAACCGGATCCGCAGATCTCCAAGGCCTTCATGGTCACCGTCAACGGGATCGCGGCCGGCATGCGAAACACCGGTTGACGCAATCGGCCGCGAAGCTGGCTATTCGAACGTGACGTAGCGCTTCAGGCGATCGGTTTCCTTCTGACCCACGTACTTGCTGATTTCCTTGTCGAACTGGGCCCACGATTTCCAGGGGCGGTACTCCTTGAACTCACGCACCATCCGCGGACCCGCGCCCGGGATTGTCAGAATGTCGGCGTCGGTCGCCGTGTTGAGATTGACCGGGATGAAGCAGTACTGGGCCAGCTGCGCCGTCGCCTCGGCACCCACATACTTGCCGATCTCCTTGTCGAACTGCGCCCACGACTTCCAGGGCCGGTATTCGTCGAACTCGTGCGCCATGCGCGGCCCAGCCCCTGGGACGAGCAGGATTTCCTCGCGGCTCGCGGTGTTCAGGTTGATGTGCACGAATGCCTTCCGATAGAAGGCCATCGCCTGTTCCTGCGTGAGGCCCTCCTTCAGCAGCAACGCGTTGAGCTCGGTGATGCTCTTGAACGGCCGGGCCGCGACGACCGCAGCCGCTCGCGCCGGCGTCATGTGCGGCATGCCGGCAAGGTCTTTCTCGGGAGCGGTGTTGGCGTCCACGACCCCCTGCGACTTTCCGACCTGCGCGGCCGCGCCGTCGGGAACCGCCCCGAGCATCACCAGCGCCAGCACCATCCATCGCATTCCGGATCTCATCTCGCTTCTCCTGTTCGTTCATGCACACGATCACCTTGTCGCACCGCCGTCTCCGCCGGACGCTCCCGCGCGTGGGAGCGCGCGATCGCCGGGTGCCGGAACGTATACGCAAGACCGACGAGCCCGAGCTGCGCCATGGACCCCGGGGCGAGCGCCGGCGGGGTCGTCGCGGACATGGCTTTCCAGAGCAGGGCGATCCCCCCGAGCGACGGATCCATCTCGCGCTGGAACTCCAGGTTCGCGGCCAGATGGTAGTACATGCCGAGAACGCCCGTGCCGATCAGGATCACCATCACGAGCTGCAGCACACGAACACCGAGCGGTCCCCGGTGCAGGAGGTGCGCCGTGACCGCCGCCAGTCCAGCGCCCAGGAGCGCGGGCGCGAAGATCTGGGCGGGCGATTCGAGATGATTGATCAGCAGCAGCTCCGCTCCGATCCCCACGAGCCCCAGCACCAGGACGGACAGAAGAATTCGACGAAGCGCGGGCAGGGTTCCGGTGTCGAAGCTGCCTGTCATGATCCGATTGTCCGATCCTAACCCTAACGTACCCCCGCATCCCTCAGGAGAATGCGTCCGAACGGAACGGGATCCACGTTGGCGCCCGTCAGCACGACACCAACGGTGCGGCCCCCCAGCCGCTCGCGGTCCTTGAGGACCGCCGCGACGCCGGCCGCTCCCGCACCTTCCGTAACATGGTGGGTGTCGGCGAAAACCACCCGCATCGCCTCTTCGATCTCGTCGTCCGTCACTTCCACGACGCGCTCGGCGCCCCGGGCGATTATCGACAGCGCTTCGGCAACGGGCGTGCGGCAGGCCATCCCGTCGGCGATGCGTGTCGTCGCACCGCAGGACACGGCGCGTCCGAGCTCGAGCGAGCGCGCATAGGCGGGCGCCTCGGACGCCACCACGCCGACAATCTTCGTGGAGAGGCCAAGTGCGTCGCGCGCCGCGATCGCGCCGCAGATTCCGGACCCCAGTCCAATCGGCACATACAGTTCGTCGAGCCCCGGCACCGTTCGAAGCAGCTCCAGCGCATACGACGCGACACCGTGGACGAGCTCGGTGTCGAACGACGGCACCATGTGCCATCCGCGGTCCGAAGCCAACGCTGCCGCCGCCTCGAGCGCCGCCTGGAAGTCGCGGCCCTCCTCGATCAGCTCGGCCCCGAACGCCTGAATCGCGCGGTTCTTCCCGACCGCATTCCCGTGCGGCACGACGACAGCTGCAGGAATGGAATGCCGGCGGGCGGCGAAGGCCACGGACTGCCCATGGTTCCCCCGCGTGGCGGCCACGACACCCTGCACATGCGGCATGACCCGGAGAAGACGTTCGAAGTAGACGAGCCCGCCGCGTACCTTGAAGGCTCCGACGGGCGTCCCGTTCTCGTGCTTGACCCACACGGCTGTGCCGCATCGCGCGTCGAGCAGGGGCCACCGCTGCTGAGGAGTCGGCGCCATTGCCGCGTACACGATGGCGGCGGCGGCGTCCAGCGTCGTCAACATGCTCATGGGACCTTGACTGCAGAGTCTACGGACGAAATGTTACGACGCTTCGCCTGGGTAGCGAGCGCGGCTACGGTGTGGCTGTGAAGACGCGCGAAGGGATGGAAGAGAGACGGAGCCGCCGGGCGGCGGCTCCGCACGGTGCCTAGAAGGCGGCGCTGCGCTCCGTACGATCGGAGCCCAACTGCTTCACCATCTTGTTGTAGAGGCCAAGAATGAGGAACGTCGGTGCCCACTGTCCAACGAACAGGCTCCCCTGTTTGTTGCCCATGAGCTGCAGGGTCATCGACGTCGCGATCGAGCCCACTGCCGCCCAGAGGAACGTATCGGACGGCAGCTTTGCCGTCTGATTCTCGATTGTCTTCGCCACTTTGCCTTCGCTGTGCTCCTGCCGCTCTGCGAATGATGTTGCCATTCCGTGATTCTCCTGAAGTTTGACGGGTTGTTGTCACGGATCCGAGAGCAAGCAGGGTGCCACGGAGCGGGCGCCGAAGTGCAGTTGGGTATGATGTACAGCCGGACACAGCACGCATGGCAAACATCCTTCAACATCTTCCCGTCGGCCAGAAAGTCGGCATCGCATTCTCCGGCGGGCTCGATACGAGCGCGGCTCTCCACTGGATGAGGGGCCGAGGCGCGATCCCGTACGCCTACACAGCGAACCTCGGTCAGCCCGACGAGCCGGACTACGACGAGATTCCGCGTCGAGCCCTTCAGTACGGAGCCGAGCGCGCCAGGCTCATCGACTGTCGCGCACAGCTCGTCGCGGAAGGGCTCGCCGTCCTGCAGTGCGGGGCGTTCCACATCTCGACGGCAGGCGTCGCGTATTTCAACACCACGCCCATCGGGCGCGCCGTGACCGGGACGATGCTGGTGGCCGCGATGAAGGACGACGCGGTGAATATCTGGGGGGACGGCAGCACCTTCAAGGGGAACGACATCGAGCGGTTCTACCGCTACGGCCTGCTGACCAATCCTGATCTCCGGATCTACAAGCCGTGGCTCGATCAGGCCTTCATCGACGAGCTCGGCGGCCGCGCGGAGATGTCCGAGTACCTGCGGCGGGCCGGGTTCGAGTACCACATGAGCGCCGAGAAGGCGTATTCGACCGACTCCAACATCCTCGGCGCGACGCACGAAGCCAAGGATCTGGAGCGCCTGGACACCGGGATTACCATCGTCGAGCCGATCATGGGTGTCGCGTCGTGGCGCGAGGACGTCGTGGTGAAGCGGGAAGAAGTCTCCATCAGGTTCGACGAAGGCCAGCCGGTGGCGCTGAACGGGCTGGTCTACAAGGACGCCGTCCAGCTCGTTCTCGAAGCGAACAAAATCGGGGGGCGCCACGGGCTGGGCATGAGCGACCAGATCGAGAACCGCATCATCGAGGCCAAGAGCCGCGGGATCTACGAGGCGCCGGGAATGGCCCTCCTCTTCGTCGGTTACGAGCGCCTGCTCACCGGGATTCACAACGAGGACACGATCGAGCAGTACAGGGACAACGGGAGGCGATTGGGGCGGCTGCTCTACCAGGGCCGCTGGTTCGATCCGCAGGCGATGATGCTGCGGGAGACGGCGCAGCGCTGGGTCGCGCGCGCGATCACAGGGGAGGTCACCCTCGAGCTCCGTCGGGGCAACGACTATTCCATCCTCGACACGACCTCCCCGAACCTGACGTACAAGCCCGAGCGCCTCACGATGGAAAAAGGGGAATCGATGTTCTCACCGCAGGACCGGATCGGGCAGCTGACGATGCGGAACCTGGACATCGTCGACACGCGGGATAAGTTGTTCACCTATATGAAAGCGGGGCTGCTCTCGCCGGCGGGCGGGACCGCGCTGCCGCAGCTCACCGAGCCGGCCGACCACCAGCGCGGCGATCGGAAGGACGACTGATCCGGCCGCCGATGATGTCGAGACCGGCCTCGACTGGTGCAACATGGGTGTCAACATGGGTGTGATGCTCCGCAGGGTGCTCAAGTGGGTGGCCATCGGCCTCGCCGTCGTGGCCCTGACCGCAGCCGCGCTGTTCGCGCTCGGCCTTCGGGTCGTCCTCTACGGCGGAGGCACGCCACGGCTGCAGTTCGTCGAGTCGGAACGGACGCGCATCGAACGACTGGCCATGAGCCGCGCGGCACAACGCGGCGCCCCGGCTCCACCCGCTGCAGGCGTGGTGAAC